>CAJJYO010000328.1 GCA_905197385.1 uncultured Collinsella sp. | reverse complement strand
GTCGCGCTCGATGGCGGGGCGGTCGCCCGTCACGGTGTAGCTGCCATGGCAACCGGGAATGGCGGCTTTGGCGACGGCGATGGCCTGCTCTACCATGCGCTTCGCGGCTGCCGTATCGGTCGGCGGAGTCAGGCGCATATCGACCCAGACCTTGGCGCGGTCGGGCACGACATAGGGGCGATATCCGCCCTCAATTTGGCCAAACGTGATGGTCGAAGACCCCAGCTCATCATGCTCGGGCAGCGCTGCGAACGCATGGCGCAGCGCGCAGACGGCCTCGGCCATGGCGGCGACGGCATCGGCGCCCTTCCAAGGCTGGCTCGCGTGTGCCGTCACGCCAGCCATTTCAATCTCGAACCACGTACGCCCCTTGTGCGCCACCTGGATCTGTCCGTCGGTGGGCTCGGTGTCCAGCACCCATTCGCGCGAACCGACCCAGCCGGCATCGATGGCTGCCTCAGAGCCTCGCATAAAGTCCTCTTCGTCGACCGAGCAGATGAGCGAAAAGCCGCGGCGGGGTAGCGCGCCATCCGCCGCCACGCGCTCGAGCGTATGGACCAGTGCGGCAATGGCGCAGGCCAGGCCACCCTTCATGTCGCAGGCGCCACGGCCATAGAGTTTGTCGTTACGCACAACCGTCCCGAGCGGCGGAATGTCCGCGTCCCAGCCATCGCCCAGCGTAACGGTATCCATATGGCAGATATAGACGAGTCGCGGCTCATAAGGTTGCGGCGCCCGGGGAGTACTTCGAGCTCTGCAATCTGCACGGCATCGAGTACCGGATGGCTCAGCTGCGCCAACTGTTCCTCAACCAACGCTTTGATATAGCGTTCAATCTCGCCCTCATACGCACCTGGGTCGGAACTGTCGATCCGCACGAGTCCTTGCGTAAGCCGCCAAGCAAAATCTGTATCAACCATAGGCACCTCACAGATAGTTAGGTCAACATACAGATTGTATGCCAAGAAGCGGCTCGGTGCATTTAATGGAGTGCTCACAGAAACGGGGGGG
>CAJJYO010000327.1 GCA_905197385.1 uncultured Collinsella sp. | reverse complement strand
GGGTCGATCTTTTCCTCAAGGGTACCGGGCAAAAAGCCCAGATTCTCCCCCGCCTCGACAACCGGACGCGTCAAGATCAAACGGCCCACCTCGTGACGCTTTAGCGCGGCAACGGCGAGCGCCATGGCCAGATAGGTCTTACCGGTACCGGCAGGACCCAAGCCAAAGGTGATGGTATGCGAGCGAATGGCATCCACGTAGCGCTTTTGCCCGAGCGTCTTGGGACGAATGACGCGGCCGCGATACGAAAGCAGCACGTCATCGCGAAGCGACGTAGCCTCGTGCTCACCGTCGCGCAGGACGGCCAGGCAGCGAGAGACATCGTCGGCAGACAGCGTGCGCCCGGCGGCCGCCTCGCGAAAAGCGTGCTCGAAAAAGCGCGCCACGAGTTCGACCTCGTCCGGGTCGCCGCTCACGGCGATGCTATCGCCACGGGCGACCACGTGAGCGCGAACCAAGCTCTCGAGCACGCGAAGGACGCCGTCGCCGGCGCCCAAAACGCACGAGGGATCAATTCCCTCGGGAACGGTAAGTCTAATCTTCGAGGCTTCCATGAACCTCCCTGCGTGCATGGACCAAGCCGGAATCATCGACTCCGATGATAGCAACATCGAGCAGGCACGGGGCTGTAAGTCCACAGGTATCGTCAAGACGGGCATGATGGAACGAGCCGAGCGTCAGGTTGTCACCATACTCGAGCACGGCACGCTCGACCGTGCCCACGCGACGACGAGCGTCGCCAATAGCGAGCTCCTGGGCGGCGGCCCGCATACGGCGGCTGCGCTCGGCCATAACCTCGGGTGGCACCTGGTCGGGCATGTCGGCAGCAAGGGTACCGGGACGCTTGCTGTAGCGAAACACGTGCATACGCGAGAAACCCACACGGCGGCACAGCGCCAGCGACTCCTCGAACTCCTCGTCCGTCTCGCCAGGGAAGCCGACAATAACGTCGCAAGAAAGTGACGCCTGCGGCAGATTGGCGCGAATCATACGCACCGTGTCCTCAAAGGCTTCGGCGCTATAGGGACGGCCCATGCGATGCAGGGTCGCCG
>CAJJYO010000326.1 GCA_905197385.1 uncultured Collinsella sp. | reverse complement strand
CAGTATCAGATGAACCGTCTGACGGTCTTTATCGACCCCGATAATGCCGATTCGGATGATGCCTACAACCTGCAGCAGTCGCTTATCGCCGTTGGCTCGGGCGGCTTCTTTGGTAAAGGTTTGGGCCATGCGACGCAGTCGGCCGGCGGCTTTCTGCCTGAGTTCCACACCGACTTCGTCTTCGCCTTCCTGTCCGAGACCTTTGGCTTTTGCGGTTCCTTTTTGCTCCTGTGCCTCTACGTGCTGTTGATCTTTTCGACGATTCGCGTCGCCTTTAAGTGTGAGTCGTTGTTTTTGCGTCTTTCGTGCGTGGGCATCGTTGGCATGTGGGCGTTCCAGACTTTCGAAAACATCGGCATGTGCATCGGCATGATGCCGATTACCGGCATTCCGCTACCGTTTATTAGCTTCGGTTCGTCTTCGATGATGATTCAGCTCTTGACGGTGGGTATCGTACAATCCATATGGCGGCATCGTTCGGGCGCCGCGTAACCGCTGGAGGGGTTTGCTATGAAAATTCCCGTAGATAAGCTGACCCGCGCTTTTAAGATGGGCGCGTCCGTTAGGAAGGATTCCGATACGCCGGTGCGCGTCTCGGTCTATCTGGATTCGTCCGCCTCGCGCTTTCTGGCCGAGACGGTGCGTGACGCCTTTGTGCCGCAGACGACCTCGGGCATTGTGCGCGTCGAGCGTCTGGGGGAGGAGCGAATTGCTCCAAAGACCGATACCGATGTGGTGCTGGTGCTCTCGTGTGGTTCCGACCGCTTGGAGAGTGCCGTGCAGGAGCTCGTGATCGCTGGCGCGCCCGTGTGCGTGCTCGCCGAGTCTGCTGTGGAGGTGCCGTTTATCGAGGAGTCCACGCCCATGCTTGGTGTGGTAGCGGCAACCGATAAGACGTATCTGCTCGAGACGCTTGCCCGCTGGATTCTCGATCGCACCGACAAGGAAACGGCTTTTGCGGCGAACTTTGCCTTCATGCGCATCGCGGCGGCCAATCGTATCATCACCTCGTGCGCGCTCACCAATATGGCGACCGGTGCGCTCGTGTTTTTGCCGGGCGCCGATTATCCC
>CAJJYO010000325.1 GCA_905197385.1 uncultured Collinsella sp. | reverse complement strand
GCTCGTCGGTTCAATAAGCGCGCTGGGCGCGCGGGCTGCCTATTTCGTGAGCGTTTTGAGCGCCGCTCGCTCGATACCGACTGGCAGGTGATGGAGGCTATTCGCTCCGTACACGCCGATCCGCAGGAGGAGGGCATTAGCCTAATCGAGCGTTATCCCTGGAGCAGCTTTGCGGAGCATCTGCGCGCTTACGACAGCGATGCGGCCGATGTCACGAGGGGATTTTCCGATCCTTCTTGTGTACTTGAACTTTTTGGTTCTGCCGAGGGCTTTATTGCCTATTCGCTAGCGATGCCCGACGGCGGCGAACCGGTGCTGTGCGATATGAAAGAGACGGAGTGGGAACGCCACGCCTTTGCCGACAGGTTGGCGAAGAGCCTCGGGGCTCCGCTCCACGGGGTTAAAGCCGCACCGCCGGCGCGGCGCGATGCCGTTATCGTTGGATTGCGCGATGCCGGATTTACGGTGCGTCAGATTGAGCACTATACCGGGATTGGCAAAAGTACGGTTTCTCGTATTGTGCGGACCCGCACGGGGACGGCGATGCGGGCTGGCGGAAACGTGATGTAGGGCTGCCTGTGCACCGCGGCTGGGGTCGTTCATGCGCCGCAACCTGCGTTCTAAATGCTTGGTACGCTGACTGCACTTCTTGATATGCATAGAACGATTGCCGTCTTGCATAAAAATACGGCTCAGTCCGGTTTTACCCGCGCCTACCCCCGTCCACACCGTGCAAAAAGCGGAGTTTTCAGCATCGTGGTGCTGTCGGCACCGCCGTAATCTTGAAATATATGGGTCCCGAAGCCATTTATGCCTGCCGATGTGCCTCCAAAGCGCATGCTTGTGACCCCTGAGACCGCTATGCTTGTTCTAAAACGATATAAAAGGGTGCCTGGAGACGTTGATTAACGCTTTCAATGCGTATACACGCAACTTGGTGTGCTGAAAACTCGCAAAAATGCACGCCGCACCCTATGGGACCCGTCTGTGGCGGGCGCGAAGCGAACCGGAGCCCAGCAGGACGGGGCATGGGGCGTTGCTTGGGGTGCCCGTGGCTCTGTCGCTAGCCGTTGGCAC
>CAJJYO010000324.1 GCA_905197385.1 uncultured Collinsella sp. | reverse complement strand
GCCGCGACCGCATCTCCGTCTGCCGAGAGCCTGACCGCAGTGCAGGATGCGCTTGCCAAGGTCCAGGACAAGAAGGATGCGCTTTATGCGCGCCTCGATGACCTTGCCGATATCCTCGGCTGCAACCGCGACGAGGCTATCGACCTGATTGACAAGGCCTCTAAGATCGACACCGACAACGACGACATTCACCCGGTCAACACGATTGACAACGGCGCGGGCGCAATCGCGCAGGCCGAGAAATACGCCGTCTACCAGCTGCAATACGACCGCGGCGACGGAAATGGCGAGGAGACGATTTCCATCTACGGCATCTCGCCCGATTCGCGCTACTGGAAAGGACTGGACGTCAGCGACGGACGCGTCGTCTTTGGCGGTGGCTTGCTCGACAAGTTTGGCTGGAGCGAGGGTCAGAAGGTTAAGCTTCGCGACAAGTACGAGGGCGAGAATTATTCCTTTGAGTACGTGGGCAAGGACTGCGTTTGGGGCTCTAAGTCGGATATGAATGTCTATATGAGCATCGAAGACTTTAACGAGCTGTTTGACAACGATGCGGCCTACTTTAACGGCTACGTGAGCAACGAGAAGCTCGACCTCGACGCGCGCTACTTTGCCGGCGATACCACGCCCGACGACATGCGCGCCGTGGGCGACCAGTTCATCGGCATGATGAGCAAAATGATCGGCATGATGGTTGGGCTTGCGGTGTTCATCTTCTTGCTGTTTATGTACCTGCTGACCAAGGCTGTGATCGACCACAGCGCCCGTTCGATCAGCTACATGAAAGTCTTTGGCTATCGCGATAGCGAGATTTCGCATCTGTACATCCGCTCGATCACGTTGTGCGTGGCAGCGTCACTCGTGCTGAGCCTGCCGGTCATTATTGGCTCGCTAACGGCCATCTTCCGCTCGATGCTGCTCGCCTATAACGGCAATATCGAGATCTACGTGCCCGCTTGGTCCATGGCGGCGTGCGCAGGAATCGGCTTTGCGACCTACCTGGTCGTGGCGCTGCTGCACACGCGCTCCATCAAGCGCGTCAGTCTGGCCGAAGCCCTCAAAGTCCAAGAGTAGTCATCGGGGACGTTCTTAAACGAC
>CAJJYO010000323.1 GCA_905197385.1 uncultured Collinsella sp. | reverse complement strand
TTTTCCCTGCTACCATGGTTGCGGACAACAACACGAATGACAGGCAGGGATATGAAGCTCACTATAGAATCGATGACCTACGGCGCCGACGGGCTGGCGCACGCCGACAACGGCAAGGCCGTCTTTGTGCAGGGCGCCGTGGCAGGCGACACCGTCGAGGCCGAGGTCGTGCAGGACGGCAAGCCGTTCATGCGCGCCCGCGCCCCCGAGATTCTGGAGCCAAGCCCCGATCGCGTTCAGCCTCCCTGCCCCTTCGTGGGCATCTGCGGCGGCTGCTCGTGGGGCAATCTCTCACGCACGGCACAGCTCGCCGCCAAGGAGCAAAACCTGCGCTCCACGCTCGAGCGCATCGGCAAGTTCGCTCCTGAGCAGGTCGATGAGTTGGTACAGCCCATCCGCCACACCAAGGACGACTGGGGCTACCGCAATAAAATCGAGCTCGAACCGACCGTCGTCAACGGTCGCGTGCGCCTTGGCATGCACGGTGTCGACCCCAGCAAAATCGTGACCGTCGATGCGTGTCCGCTGTTCGATAAGCGTTTTCCCAAGGCGCTCAAATCGGTCGTCGGCGCGCTCAACTATCTGAGCGGCAGCCACGACCTGGGCCTCGAGCGCGTGGGCATTCGCGCATCGCGCCGCACCAAAGCGCTCGAGGTCGCGCTCTGGACGCCCACGGGCTCTTTTCCACGCTCGCAGGTCTCCCGCGTGCTGGCGGACGCCGCTCATCCCACGAGCATCGTGCGTGTGATGAGCAAGGGCGAAAAGAAAGCCCGCCGTGTCTCCAAAGTCGAGATGCTCGCCGGCGAGGGCTCGTGGACCGAGAATATCGCCGAAGGCCAGATGCGCTTATCTGCCCCGTCGTTTTTCCAGGTCAATACCAAGGGCGCCGAGATTTTGATTGAGCTCGTTATGGACGCTCTCGACCCGCAGGAAGACGAACTTGCCGTGGACCTGTACTGCGGTGCCGGCACCTTTACCCTGCCGCTCGCGCGCCGCTGCGATTTTGTCGCCGCCGTCGAGGCCTACGGCCCGGCCGTGCGCGACCTGCGTCGCAACCTGGAGATCAACAAGCTCGATAACGTCGACGTCTTCGGCGGCGAC
>CAJJYO010000322.1 GCA_905197385.1 uncultured Collinsella sp. | reverse complement strand
GGACCCGGGTGCCACGGTGGCCATGCCGGCTATGCCTCAGGAGTAGGCCTACGCGTTTATCACCATCACGTACCTGCGCCTTTGCCGTACGCAGATGAGCGGAGCGGCAAGTGATGCGCTGCGGGTATAATGGACAGCATTCAAACGGTGGGCACCGACGTGCCCGCAGGAGAGGAATGATCATGGGTAAGACTTTCAGCTTTGTCTCCGGCGCACTTTTTGGTGCCGCTGCCGGCGCTATTGTCGGCGTTGCTCTGGCCCCGCGCTCGGGCGCCGAGACCCGCGCCATGGCTGCCGATATCGCCAACGACGCCTGGGACAATATGCGCGACACCTACGAGCACAGCGCCGAGGAGGCCCGTGCTGCGGTGAATGACTTTGGCCCGATGGTCGACGCCAAGACCGACGACCTGCGCGCCAAGGTCGACCTGGCCCGCGAGCGCATGGACCAGCTGCGCGAGCAGCTCAACGACGCCATTTCGGGCGGCAACGTGACGCCTGCCACCGACGTCGTGGTCGAGAACGCCGTCGAGGCTGATACCGAGGCTGCG
Organism: uncultured Collinsella sp.; assembly: GCA_905197385.1. Lineage (GTDB taxonomy): Bacteria > Actinomycetota > Coriobacteriia > Coriobacteriales > Coriobacteriaceae > Collinsella. The sequence goes on along the minus strand of CAJJYO010000322.1, from coordinate 587 downwards.
GAGCCCTCGACCGAGGCATAATGCGCGCCGGGGATTTTGTCGGCGCCAAGATCTATCGCAAGCCCACCGAGGACAAGCGCACCAAAAAGGACGGCACGCCGCGCAGCCCTAAAAAGCTCGGAAAGATTCACTTTCCGGTCTTTACCCCGGGCGGTACGCGCGTGGTCGGCTTTATGGTCCGCCAGTCCGATATCGCGGGCATGATCGAGCGCCCCGACCGATTCGTAGCGCTCGACGCCATTGGTGTCTACGAGGGCGCCATTGCGGTCGATGACGTCAAGGACACGTACGATGCCGCCGCCGCTAAGCGCCTCGACATCAACCTGGACGATTGCATCATCTGGGTCGGTATGGACGTGCGCACGGAATCGGGCGACGTCGTGGGCTATTGCTCGGATGTGGAGTTCAAGCCGCGTTCGGGCATCGTGCAGGCATTCTATGTGACCGCCGGTGCTGCTTCGAGTGTTTTGGTCGGTGACACGCAGGTGCCGCCGACGATGCTGCGCGGTTATGCGGACGGCGCAATGATCGTTTCGGACGAGGTCAAGTCGCTCGGGTATTCGGGCGGTGCGGCTGCCAAGGCCGCC
>CAJJYO010000321.1 GCA_905197385.1 uncultured Collinsella sp. | reverse complement strand
GTTGACGCGCCCCCGCAGTGCCCGCTTCCCCCAAGGACAATTATCAGTGCAGGTAGATAGCCTGCCGTTTTTGAAAAAATGAAGGCATGGATGAGGGTCCCGACTTTAGCCCCGTAATCCGGCATAGTTTTGAAATGCCACCATGTCAGTACCAGCCCCTGATCTCCCGTGGACAGAGGGAAACGGATCATTTTGGTCCCGCGAGGCTTGCGGAGGCACTCGTGCAGGGCCGCCCGAACAAAACTATGCCGGTTTACTACGATGAATTCGACATCCCCGACCATGACTGCATTTTTCTAAATATTGCAAGCGCTCTACCTGCGGTTTTGCAAGTGCGCAATTTGCCGTGGTCAAAGGTGGGCGATTCACCGTAGTAAACCGGCATAGTTTTGAAATGGCATTAAAGCGGAAGCAGCCATTTTACTCTGCCGGGGTGGTCGGCCGTTGGGTAATTACCCTCGCAGGTAGGCAATGGCGATCTGTGTGCGGTTGCGTAGGCCCATTTTGGCAAGGATCGAGCTGATGTGGTTGCGCACGGTGCCTTCGCCCATGTATGCCGTGGCGGCAATCTCCTTGTTGTCGAGGCCACGGGCGATGAGCTCTGCGACTTCGAACTCGCGGTCGGTCAGGCTGACAAAAGCCGCGGGCCGGCGGGTCGTGCCGGCTTCGACGCCCGCCCCATCAAAGTTGATATCCTCGATCGCCTTGCCCTCGAGCACGCGTTTGCCGTCCATGACCTGCGCCAGCGCTGGCGGAATGGCGGCGACATCGGTCTTGATCAGGTAACCGCGGGCGCCCAGCTTGAGCGCCGACACAATGTACTCGTCATCCGAGAACGTCGTCAGAAACACCACGCGCGCCGCAGGGTCGCGCTCAAGGATCTCGCGTGCGGCCGAAAGTCCGTCGCGCCCCGGCATCTGGATGTCGAGCAGTGCGATATCGGGTGCGTGCTCGGCGTAGAGCGCCACCGCATCGTTGCCGTTGGCACCGGTGCCCACCACTTCGATCTGCGGCTGGGCGCCCAAGATAATCTTGAGCGAATCGACCACCAAGCGGTCGTCGTCGACAACGATGAGCCTCATCGGCCCTCATCTCCTTGCTGTTTGGGAACGGTGGCAAACACACGCCAGCCGCCGGCGCCGGCACGCGGGCCGGCGG
>CAJJYO010000320.1 GCA_905197385.1 uncultured Collinsella sp. | reverse complement strand
TGGTTGGCACGGCAAGGCCCCCAACGATGAACAGTTTGAGCAGGCCATGGCAGAGCTCACGGCCGCCGGAGAGGAGCTCTAGGATGGCAGACGTCAAAAAAATCGCCACGCGCGTAAGCTACGGCGAGGCCCTCGTCGAGCTCGCCAACGAGCACGATGACTTTGTGGTCCTCGACGCCGACCTGGCCGCCGCCACGCAGACCGGCAAGTTCAAGGCCGCCTGCCCCGACCGCTTCTTCGACGTGGGTATCGCCGAGAGCAACCTGATGGGCGTCGCCGCCGGTATCGCGACCACCGGCCGCGTTGCCTTCGCGAGCACCTTTGCCATGTTCGCAGCCGGCCGCGCTTTTGAGCAGGTCCGTAACTCCATCGGCTACCCGCACCTCAACGTTAAGATTGGTGCCACGCACGCCGGTATCTCGGTGGGCGAGGATGGTGCCACGCACCAGTGCTGCGAGGATATCGCCCTCATGCGCGTCATCCCCGGCATGACTGTGATCGTTCCTGCCGACGACGTCGAGGCCCGCGCCGTGACGCGCGCCGCCTACGAGTGCGACGGTCCGGTGTACATGCGCTTCGCTCGTTTGGCCTCGCCGGTTATCAACGACCCCGAGACCTACAACTTCGAGTTGGGTAAGGGCATTGTCATGCGCGAGGGCGCCGACGTCACCATCATCGCCTGCGGCCTGATGGTCGGCGAGGCTCTCGAGGCCGCCGAGCAGCTCGCTGCCGAGGGCATCGACGCCGAGGTCATCAACATGCACACCATCAAGCCCATCGATGCCGACCTGATCGTCAAGAGCGCCACCAAGACCGGCCACGTCGTGACCGTCGAGGAGCATTCTGTAATCGGTGGCCTGGGCAGCGCCGTTGCCGACGTCCTGTGCGAGCAGTGCCCGACGCCCCTCAAGAAGATCGGCGTCAACGACACCTTTGGCGAGTCCGGCCCGGGTGCCGAGCTCTTGCACAAGTATGGCCTGGACGCCGCCAACATCGTGGCGACCACCAAGGAGTTCTTGGCATAAGGCAAGGCGGATCTCAAGGACTGCTTCGCCAGAACTATGGAAACCCGGCAGGGGCGCTCTCTTGGAGAGCGCCCCTGTTTCAGTTGCGGTGAAATAGGGACTGATTAGACCTTTTAACTGGTAAAACGGTCCCTA
>CAJJYO010000319.1 GCA_905197385.1 uncultured Collinsella sp. | reverse complement strand
CCACGTCGGCGACCACGGCGGCGGGGAAGTGTTGGCTGGCTACGTAGCCGTAGCAGGCATCGTCGCCGTAGATAAAGAAGCGCGCGTCGGGCAGGCCAATCTTGTCGACCACGCGGCGCGAGAACATGCCGCCCTCAAAGCACAGTTGGTTCATGGTGCGGTAGCCCTCGGGACCTAGATCCCACTTAGCGATGGGGTTAGGGATGCCGAGTGAAAGGATGAGCTGGTACTGCCAAAAGAAGGCGCCGCCGTCAAAGTCCAGGCGCGAACCCTGAATGACATCGTAGCGGTCGGTCCACTTGGCAAGACGCTCGATGCCTTCGGGGATGACGAGCACGTCGTCGTCCATCACCCAGAACCACTGGGCGCCCAGGTCGTAGGCGCATTTGGTGCCGGCGGAGAAGCCACCTGCACCGCCGCCGTTTTCGAGCTGTGGTGCGTAGATGACGCGGTCGGTGCCGCTCTTCGTGTCGGGCTGTTCGATGTCGGTGCCCCACAGGTTGGCCAGGCGCTCGTTGAATGCGGTGCACATGGCCTCGGTCTCACGCGAATTCTCGTTATCGACGATCACGATGCGCCAGGGCGCTGCCGTAAGCTCGGTCATGGAGTCGAACAGGTTGGCCAGGAGTTCCTGGCGCTTATAGGTGACGACAACGATGGCGAGCTTGTCGATGGGGGCGGGAAGGGTTGAAGGCATGGGGCAATATATCCTTTCACGCGCGGCGGGCGAGTGCAGCGCGGAAGCTATCGAATACGTCCTTGGGACTGTCCTATTGTAAAGGCTCGGCGCACCTTGACGGCAAGCTTTGAATAAAACGCAGGAACCTGCCATGGGCGAGGTGACTGCTATACGTAACATTGATGTGCTGATTGCTGCTTGAGAGCACGAGCGTTTCAGCGACCGCGATTAAGCGCAAGGCTTCGATGGGTATGCTGCGTGCGGCTTTGGGCTGCATGACGTCCTTTCTTATCGGTTTGCCTCTGCGAGCTCCATAGATTATATAAACGCCCGCTGGCGCGCTGACCCTTTGATACCATGAAACGACAGGTATTTCCTAAGGAGCACATTTGTCTACTAATTCCTCTGGCAGCCCTGTCCTGTCGCTGCTTATTCCCATCTACAACGTTGAGCGCTACCTGCGCGAGTGTCTCGATTCCGCCGTGGCGCAGACACTCAAGGATATTGAGATCATCTGCATTAACGACGGGTCGACCGACAACTCTCCGGCGA
>CAJJYO010000318.1 GCA_905197385.1 uncultured Collinsella sp. | reverse complement strand
CCGCGTCGGCTTTATCGAGGACCTGCTCGAGGACTAGCCGTACATACTGGAACGAAGCGGGGCCGTTGGCAATATCGCCAGCGGCCCCGCTTTTGCACTATACGCTATCCCCTACTCGGCATCCTCGACCTCATACGAATCCGCCTCGGCGGGCTCATCGTTTGCCCCTGTCGCAGCCCCGCGCGCCTCGTCAAACGCCGCCTTCATGGTCTTGTTGCCCCAGGTGAGCTTGCGAATGGTAAGATCGTCGGCCTTCTTGTTGGCTAGACGTAAATTGTTCTCGGAGGACAGCAATGCCTCCTTGGTTTTCTGCAGATGGCTAATCGTCTTATCGATCTCATCGATCGCCGTTTGGAACTTGCGGCTCGCGATCTCGTAGTTGCGGCCGAAGTCGTTCTTGAACTTCTCCATCTTGGCCTCGAAGTTCGTGACGTCGATGTTCTGTTGCTTGTACTCCGCCAGCTCCTGCTTATAGCGCAGCGAACCCATGGCGGCGTTGCGCAGCAGCGTGATCATGGGAATGAAGAACTGCGGGCGGATCACGTACATCTTCTCATAGCGGTAACTCACGTCGACTATCCCTGCGTTATAGAGCTCGCTTTCGGGCTCGAGCAGTGTGCAGAGCACCGCGTACTCACAGCCTTTCTGGCGACGATCGTGATCGAGTTTCTTAAAGAAGTCCTCGTTTTTGTGCTTGGTCGCGGTCTCGTCGTTCTCGTTTTTCATCTCGAACATAATCGAAATGACCTCGTTACCGCTTGCGTCGCACTCGCGGAAGATAAAGTCGCCCTTGGTGCCCTCGGACGCATCGTTATCCTTCTCGAAGTACGCGTTAGGAAACGCCGTCATGCGCAGACGGTTAAACTCGGTCTCGCAGTGCTGCTCGAGCGACTCGCCCACCATCTTGGTGGACAGGCGGACCTTCATGTCCTTAAGGCGCTCAATCTCTTCGTCCTTGTAGCGAATCAGGTCATCGCTCGCGCGCTTGGCCTGCGCAAGCTCGAGCTCGTGTGCCGCCTTGACCTGTTCCTCGCGAGAATCGCGCCCCGCCAGCTCGCTCGTCAGTTTGGCACGCGCCTCATCGCGCTCTCGCTCCGCCGCGGCGACCGCCTCTGACAGGTTCATTTTTGCCATCAGTTCCTGCTCGCGCAGCTGGGCACGCAAGCCCTCGGCCTCTTGCTCGGACTGAGCCTTTGCGGCGGAAAACTTCTCTTGCACCTTCGCGCGATAGTCAGCAAACGCGCGCTCGGCCTCGCTG
>CAJJYO010000317.1 GCA_905197385.1 uncultured Collinsella sp. | reverse complement strand
ACGGCGCCGCCAATGGCCATGCACGTCAGGCACCTGCCATATTTAAAGCCGCAACCGTACAGCGCCGGCTCGCTTACGCCGCCAAGAACACCCGAGATTGAGTAGCCCAGCATGAGCGCCTTCTCGTCCTTATCCGCAACGCGGAGCGACGCGCCAAAAGGCATGCCCCAAACGGCGAACGTCGCCATCGTCGCGGCAATCAGGATGCACGAATCCGTTCCCACACTCATAAACTGCGCGTACGCAAGCGATAGAACGACGTTGCTGACGCCCGCTATCTTTAGGAACTCCCAGCCCGCGGCAAGCCCCATGAGCGTGAGCAGCGACACGATGCCACCGGAATTGCCAAGCATAAACATAAGCTGGCCCAACAGCATGCCCAGATAGCTGCCCGCCGGCGCCGTAATACACAGCGAAACCGGAACCATGACAAGCATGGTCGCAAACGGAACGAACGAAAACGCCACGGCCTTAGGGATAACGCGCTGAAAGAAACACTCCACCCGCCATAGCACGGGTACCGAGATAAGAACCGGAATAACAGTCGTCGTGTAATCGTTGACCGGCGCGGGAAGCAGACCATATACGGAAGTCATCGATGCCCCCGTCGTCGATGCGGCATCGACAAGCTTGAGTAGATCGGGCGCAATCAATACGCCGCCCAGCATCATGCCCAGCTGCTCCGAGCAACCGAGCTGGCGGGCGGCCGCCCAACCAAGATAGATGGGCAAAAAGTAGTAGCCGGCGTTATAGAGCCAACTGTAGAACAGGCGATAGATTTCAGAATCGGCAGACCACAGGCCAAGCATGCCCTCGCCCATAATGACGGCGACGGTGCGGAACAACGCCGCGCAGACAATAAAGGGCAGTGCCGACATCATGCTTTTGGACAGATAGTCCACCACGGCCATGGCGTTTGATGAAACCGTCGTTGTAAACGAGGTGTTAGAAACTTGTGGCATGGAACGCCTTTCCCAATGCGACATGCGGGCTGTCCCTTTGTCACATCGTGCGGTACTGACCGATTGCGCGGTACTTTTCGTAGCGAAGGTTTGTGAGGGTCGCGTCGTCGAGCCGCCCAAGCGCATCGAAGGCATCGAATGCCGAGGACATGACGGCACCGGCGATCTCCTCATGCGACAGGCCCCTATCGTCAACAATGCCGTCGATGATGCCGAGTGTCAGCAGATCGGGGGACGTGAGCTTAAGCGCCTCGGCGGCCTCATTCGCGCGGCGCACCAGATCGTGCACGGCGGCCTGCT
>CAJJYO010000316.1 GCA_905197385.1 uncultured Collinsella sp. | reverse complement strand
GCCGGCGGGCCTGTTCCCGTTTGTCGGGGGAGTGCGATGGACGGAGCCGAAGCGGTCCGGCTCCAAAATGAGGCGGACGCCGCAGCGCCCGCCCTAAAGCAATCGAAAGCTCAAGCCGGCAGATCGGTCTAGTACACCATGCCCATGGCGTCCTGAACCTCTGCCAGGGTCTGATCGGCGATCTCGTTGGCGCGACGGTTGCCCTCGTGCAGGACGTCCTTCACATAGTCCAGATCGTTCTCGTAGCGCTGGCGACGCTCGCGGATCGGTGCGAAGTACTCGTTGACGGCCTCGGTCACGTACTTCTTGAGCTGGCCGGAGCCGCCCATGCCAATCTCCTCGGCAATCTCGACCTCGGAGCGACCGGTGCAGATGGCGGCTGTCGAAAGCAGGCCAGACACGCCGGGGCGGTTCTCGGGATCGAATGTGATCATGCGCCCGGAGTCGGTCTGGCTCTTCTTGATGCGTTTGGCCGTCTCCTCGGCGGTCATCGAAATATTGATGGCGTTGCCATAGCTCTTGCTCATCTTGCGACCGTCCAGGCCCGGCAGCAGCGGGGTCTCGGACAGCAGCGCATCGACCTCGGGGAACACCTTGCCGTAGCGGTTGTTAAAGCGGCGGGCGATGGTGCGGGTAAGCTCGATGTGCGGTAGCTGGTCGCGACCGACGGGCACCACGTTGCCCTTGCAGAACAGGATGTCGCAGGCCTGGTGCACCGGGTAGGTGAGCAGAAGGCCGGTGAGCTCGTGGCCCGAGGCCTCCATTTCGGCCTTGACCGTGGGGTTGCGCGCCAGCTCGGCCTCGGAGACCAGCGACAGGAACGGCAGCATGAGCTGGTTGGCTGCGGGCACAGCGGAGTGCGCGTAGATCATGGTCTTGTCGGGGTCGATACCGCAGGCAAGGTAGTCCATGACCATGTTGTACACGTTGTCCTGGATGTGTTCGGTCGTGTCGCGGTCGGTGATGACCTGGTAGTCGGCGATGAGCACGTTGGTCTTGGCGCCCATGTTCTGCAGCTCAACACGGCCCTTAAGGGTACCGAAGTAGTGGCCCAGGTGCAGGTGGCCGGTCGGACGGTCGCCGGTGAGCATGGTGAACTTCTCGGGCGTATTGGCCAAGCCCTCGCGAATGGCGTTGCTCTTTTGCAGCGCGACTTCGTAGCTGTTCTCGTTTGGCATGATTGCTCCTAACGTATGTTCATGGGTCAAGATGATAACGTGTTTATTGGAGGGGCGGGGCGTAAGTAGGCGAGGGGCGGGAGAGGGGTGGCTTGTGCGATGGGTGCGGCG
>CAJJYO010000315.1 GCA_905197385.1 uncultured Collinsella sp. | reverse complement strand
CACAAAGGGGACAGGCACCTTTGTGGTGGTTTTTTATTGCTCCAACATGCTGGGGTCGAACTCGCTTGCCGGGATCACACGGTAGCCGTGGCGCAGGAGCAGATCGACAAAAACACCGTTGCCCGCGGTGAGCGTACCGCTAAAGGTGCCATCGTAGACGCGACCCGCACCGCACGAGGGGCTACGGTCCTGCAAGACGCACGCAGCTATCTCGGACGGACCGCCTGCCTGCTCACACATATCGAGCGCACGTTGGGCACCAAGGCGATACTCGCGATCGACCGAGATGCCCTCGCAGGTACGAACCTCGCCGTTAACAATCTCGGACGGCTTGCGCGGCGTGGGCAAGCCACCAAAAACCTCAGGGCATACCAACAGGACCTCGGTCCCCGTGCGTTCGCACGCTTCGACCAGCTCGCGATGGTAGTTATCGAGCCCGTTATACTTGCAGCTCTCACCCATCAAGCAGGCGCTCACTACGATTTTCATATACAACTCCCCCACGCAAATCGCCCCATTTGAGATGCACACTCAAATGGGGCGATTGACACTGCACAACTAGTATTACTGCTGCTTCGGCATCAGCGGATTCTCGCGCGTGAGGAGATTCATGAACTCCTCGCCCGTGATCGTCTCCTTCTTGTACAGATAACGAGCCAGCTCGTGGAGCTTAAACTTGTTCTCCTTCAGGATCTGCAGGGCGCGGTCGTGCGCATCCTCGATCAGCTTGGCGACAATCGCGTCCACGCGCTCGGCCGTACCGGGGGCGCAGGTGAGCGACGTGTCCTGGTTGAGGTACGCATTCTGAACGGTACCGAGCGCCATCATGCCAAACTCATCGGACATACCAAAGCGCGTCACCATATTACGGGCGAGCTTGGTGGCCTGCTCGATATCGTTGGCGGCGCCGGTCGTCATCTCGCCAAAGATGAGCTCCTCGGCTGCACGGCCACCGCAATAGACGGCGAGCTTGTCCAGGACCTCCTGGCGTGTGGTCAGGAAGCGCTCGTCCTCCTCAACCTGCATGGTGTAGCCCAGAGCACCGCTCGTGCGTGGCACGATGGTGATCTTGGTGACCGGCGCAGAACCCTTCTGGCGAGCGGCAACAATAGCATGGCCGATCTCGTGGTACGAAACGACCTGCTTCTCGTGGTCGGACAGCACCGTCGACTTGCGCTGCTGACCGGCGATGACGACCTCCACCGACTCCTCAAAATCGTCCTGCGTGGCGCGCTTGCGACCCTCGCGGACGGCACGCAAGGCCCCCTCGTTGATGATGTTGGCCAGGTCGGC
>CAJJYO010000314.1 GCA_905197385.1 uncultured Collinsella sp. | reverse complement strand
CTTAAATGTATCTACTGCCAGAACCACGAGATCTCGACCGGCAATTTTGGCCTTGAGATTTCGCCTGAGCGCCTGGTCGAGATTATGCTGGAACTGCAGGACCAGGGTGCCAACAACATCAATTTGGTGACGGCGACGCACTATGCGCACCTGTTGCCGGCTGCGATTGCCGCGGCACGGGCGCGCGGGCTGGTCATCCCAATCGTCTACAACACGAGCGGTTATGAGCGCGCGAGTGCCGTGGCGGCGCTCGGCGACCTGGTCGATGTGTGGCTTACCGACTTTAAATATGCCGATGCCGGGCTTGCGCAGTCGCTTTCTCATATTAAGGACTACCCGCGCGTGGCCGTGTCGGGTCTGGCCCAGATGGCGCGCGAGATCGATCGCCGTGGGGGAGAATTGGTGGACGAGGACGGGCTTATGAAGCGCGGCATGATTGTGCGTCACCTGGTGCTTCCGGGGCATGCGGATGACTCGTGCCGCGTGTTAGACCTGGTGTGGCAGACGGTGGGCGATGTGCCGATCTCGGTCATGAACCAGTACACGCCCAATGCCCTCATGCGCGAACAAGGCGGCGACCTGGCACGCGCCGTGACGCGCGAGGAGTACGAGCAGGTGCTCGACCATGCCGACGCCCTGGGCTTTACGACGATGTTCTGGCAAGAGGGCGGCGCGGTAGACGAGAGCTTCACCCCCGCCTTCGACACCACTGGCGTCCTCACCAGCGCAAAGTAGTGCGTTCGTCGATGATTTTTCTGGGACGGGGATTAAAAAATCATCGAGAGGATCGCCTGCTCGAAAAGTTGTCAAAATAGCCGCGCCCCAAAAAGACTGGTTATTGGGCGTTGACAGTTGGCGAGCCGTAGGTAAAATATCGACTTGTCCTGGGGACGTAGCTCAGTTGGGAGAGCGCTGCCGTCGCATGGCAGAGGCCGAGGGTTCGACTCCCTTCGTCTCCACCCTTGGATTTGATAAGCCGCTGACATTGTGTCGGCGGCTTTTTTTAAAAGAAAGGGCTATACCATGGCCGAGCTTGAGTCCCAACCATTGTCCGACGAGGAGCGCGCTGAGTTGGAAGAGCTCCGCGCTGAGAAGGCCCGCCGCGAGGCTCGGGAAGAGGCCCGTCGCGAGCGTGAGGAGCTGGCTGCCCTGCGCGCCGAGCGTGCGAAGGCCGAGGAGGTCGCCTCGAACGCCGCATCCGAGCGCAAGCCCGCGCCCGCACCCAAGCCCGCTGCTGCGAAGCCTGCACCTGCCGCGCCCAAACCTCAGCCTAAAAAGGCCGCTCGTCTTAAGTCCGTCGA
>CAJJYO010000313.1 GCA_905197385.1 uncultured Collinsella sp. | reverse complement strand
TACCCTTGTGGTAGTCGACCACCACGATCTTCGGTTCGCCCACGCGACCCTCCCTTTCCCCATTCAAAACCTGTCCCTTTTTGGCAGGTTACAGTGATCCCTTGGTGCTGGGGATGCCCTGCACGCGGGGATCGAGCTCGCAGGCGCGGCGCATCGTGCGGCCCACAGCCTTAAAGGCGGCCTCGATAATGTGATGCGAGTTGCCACCCGCCAGTTCGCGCACGTGCAGCGTGAGCTTGGCATCGCGTGCGAAGGCATAGAAGAACTCAACGGCCAGCTCGGTATCGAAGCTGCCCACGCGCTCAGTCGGCACGGGCAGCTCGCAGTAGGCCTGCCCGCGACCCGAGATGTCAACGGCGGCCATCACGAGCGTCTCGTCCATGGCGATCGCCGCGTCGGCAAAGCGCGTAATGCCCGCCTTGTCGCCCAGCGCTTGGCAAAACGCCTCGCCCAACACAATGCCCGTGTCCTCGACGGTGTGATGCGCGTCGACCTCAACGTCGCCCACCGCGTGTACCGTCAAATCAAACAAACCGTGGCGGCCAAAGGCGTTGAGCATGTGGTCGAAAAACGGCACGCCGGTCGAGATATCGCACGTACCGGTTCCATCCAGGTCGAGCTTGACGACAATATCGGTCTCCCCCGTCTTACGGGTTACCTCGGCATAGCGGCCCATCTACATCTCCTCCTTCACCCGCGCGGCAAACGCAGCCAGCACCTCATCATTTTCCTGCGGGGTACCCACGGTGATGCGCAGGCAGTCCGCGAGCCCCGGCGCATAGCTAAAATCGCGCACCAAAATCGAATACTCATCGCGCAGACGCTCGCGCACGCGCGTGGCATGCGGCGTGCGTACGAGCACAAAGTTCGCCGCACTCGGCCATGCCTCCACGGGCAAGCCCTCGGCAGCCATCGCGCGCAGAGCGGCCAGCTCGCGCTCGCGCTCAGATGCGACCTGCGCCACCACGGGCGCGTAGGCATCACGGGCACGCACGCAGGCAAGCGCGGCGGCCTGGCTCAGCACGTTGACCGAATAGATCTGGCGAATCGCCGCGAACACCTCGATGACCTCGGGCGCCGCGATCACGTAGCCCAGGCGCGCACCGGCAGCGCCAAACGCCTTGGACAACGTATGCAGAATCACCAGGTTGGGATGCTCGGCGATAAGCCCCTGCGCCGTGGTGGCCGCGCCAAACGAATTGTCGGCAAACTCAACGTAGGCCTCGTCGACCATTACCATGCCGGGGCACGCATCGCACAGCGCCGCGACAAAGTCGAGCGGTGCCACGTCACCCGTGGGGTTATTGGGCGAGCAGAGCCACAGC
>CAJJYO010000312.1 GCA_905197385.1 uncultured Collinsella sp. | reverse complement strand
AGGTCAACTCGGCATGGAAGCACTATAAGCTCGCCGTGACAGGCGATGACTTTAGCTGGACCTATCAGCCCGAGTCCGATGAGCCCATCGTCGACGGTGAAGCTGCTGCAAAAGAGATCATCAGCCACAACGAGGCCTTTGTATGGCCGGTCCGCCTTGTGGAATCCTTAAGCGGCAAGACCAAAACTACCGCTACCTCTAACGAAGTCGATCTTGATCAAGACGTCGACCTATCCATGCTCTCCGACACCTTTGACCAAAAGAAGTTTGAGAAGGATCTGGGCGCCGCCATCGACGAGTTTAACGAGGGCCGTTCGGGCACGTTCGAGGCCAATAGCTCCTATGACGAGCAGGCCGGCAAGTTTATCGTCGAGAAGGCGCGCTCCAACGAAAAAATCAACCGCGAGCATGTCATTAAATATGCCGAGCTCGAGCTTGCCTCGCTGGCCGAGACCGTAGATCTTTCCAAGCTCGGCAACGATGCCTATGAACCGCTCAATGGAACGCTGACCGATGATCAGATTCAGGCCGCATGCGATGCCGCCAACAACTTCCTGGGCGTCAACGTGACCCTCAAGCTCAACGGCGAGGATGCCGGCAAAGTTGATGGCAGCTCCGTATTGCAGTGGATCAGCTTTGCCGATCCGGCCAGTCCCACGCTCGATACGTCGCAGATCAGCAGCTGGGCAGCCGAGCTCGCCAACGGCTTTAATACCGTGGGCTCCACTCGCTGGTGGACGCGCGCCGATGGCAAGCAGTGCGCCGTCGAAGGCGGCGACTTTGGTTGGTCCATCGACAGCAGCTCGCTCGCCAAGCAGGTCGAGGACGCCATTAACAACAAGCAGACCGGCGAAATCGAGATCAAGTACTCCCAGAAGGCCGACACCTTTACCGCAAAGGGAGAGCCCGACTGGAAGGCATACATCGATGTCGATCTGTCCGAGCAGCACGCGCGCTACTATGACGAGAACGGTAATATCGTTTGGGAGGCCAACTTTATTTCCGGCAAACCGGGCGAAGACGCCACCCCCGAGGGCGTGTGGCAGATCAACAGCAACGACGGCGGCAGCACCCTGATCGGAGCCAAGGATCCCGAGACCGGTAAGCCCAAATACGAGAGCCCGGTAAGCTACTGGATGCCGTTCGAGGGCAATATGATCGGCTTCCACGATGCCACCTGGCAAAACGACAAGAGCTTCGATGATGCCGAGTCCTATAAGTGGTGCGGTAGCCACGGCTGCATCAATCTGCGCCTGGCCGACGCCAAGGCACTGCACGATTGCATCAAAGTCGGCCTGTGCGTGGTTGTCCACTCGTAGTGCAACGCGCGC
>CAJJYO010000311.1 GCA_905197385.1 uncultured Collinsella sp. | reverse complement strand
CGGAGTCGCGCTTTGCCAGGTAATCGTTGACAGTAACGACATGCACGCCCTTGCCGGCGATAGCGTTGAGATAGCCGGCCAACGTGGAGACGAGGGTCTTACCTTCGCCGGTCTTCATCTCGGCGATGTGGCCCTCGTGCAGTGCCATGGCGCCAATGAGCTGCACGTCAAAGTGGCGCATACCCATGGTGCGCTTGGAAGCCTCACGCACGGTGGCAAAGGCCTCGGGGAGCATGTCGTCGAGCGACTCGCCGTTGGCGTAACGCTCGCGGAACTTATCGGTCTGGCCGCGGAGCTCCTCCTCGGTCATCTTCTCAAACTGGGGCTCAAGACCGTTGATCTGGTCGACGATCTTGTAGTAGCGCTTAAGGTCCTTATCGGATCCAAAGGACAGCAGCTTTGACATGAATCCCATGTGGTTTTCCTTTTTGGCCATCGCCCACGTCGTGCAGTTGCGGGCGAGTTAAACACAGATGATTGTACTTTAGCCAAACAAGGCGCGGCCTATACGGTCGACCTCGACCGCCACGTAATAACTACGACCAACCTGCCACAATGGGACAGGTTAATTTTGGCAGGTTTTATCTGGGCAAACGCCGCCTCTCTGCCATTTGGTGCAATGGGGGCAGGTTGGTTTGCACCAATAAAAAGAAAAGGACCGCGCACCCAAACGGATGCACGGCCCTTATGCCATGAATGCGAGTGATTCCGCGGCGAGCTATTTACTCAGCAGCCTCGGTGGTCTCGGCCTCGGCAGCGGTCTCCTCGACGGGAGCCTCTGCGGGAGCCTCGGCGGCCTGCTTGGCAGCCTTGGCCTCCTCAGCCTTCTTGAGCTGGGCGGCAGCGGCGCCACCGAACTTGTCGGCGAAGCGCTGGACGCGTCCACCGGTGTCGACGAACTTCTGCTGGCCGGTGTAGAACGGATGGCACTCGTTGCAAAGCTCGACCTTCATCTCGGACACGGTAGCGTGCGTCTTGAAGGTGTTGCCGCAGGAGCACGTCACCGTGCACTCGACATACTGGGGATGGATACCCTGCTTCATGGTAGGACTCCTTATTGGTCAGGCGCTGGTTACCGATCAGCGCATAAGGCGTCTTGGTTTCCGACCAAGACAACAAACTTGGCTATGGTACCACGGCGCCGCGTGTCCCACAAAAGGTTCACGGTCTTTTCGGAACGACACGAATCTGACCCATCGAAACACATCTCCACCGTTCCTTCAACTGGGAAAATGCCGTCCCCGGGGCCTGAGAAGGGCCCCGGGGACGTTCGACTGACTGCGGGAACGGCCTTTCCGCTCAATGTGTTCGGCTGAGATCGGAAATCAACCAAACTGAACTAGGTTCAGTTGACA
>CAJJYO010000310.1 GCA_905197385.1 uncultured Collinsella sp. | reverse complement strand
GTTTGCCGTGAACCCCAACACCGGCCGCCTGATCGTCATCGAGATGAACCCGCGCGTGAGCCGTTCGTCCGCGCTGGCCTCCAAGGCCACGGGTTTCCCCATCGCCAAGGCCGCCGCGCGCCTTGCCGTGGGCTACACGCTCGACGAGATCGTCAACGACATCACCAAGGCTACGCCCGCCTGCTTTGAGCCCACGATCGACTACTGTGTGGTCAAGGTGCCGCGCTTTGCCTTCGAGAAGTTCAAGGGTACCGACCCCACGCTCACCACGCGCATGAAGGCCGTGGGCGAGATTATGGCGATCGGCCGCACCTTTGAGGAGGCCTTTGGCAAGGCTATGCGCTCGCTGGAGGATGGCCACCAGGGCATTTGCGCCGGTGGCAAAGAGGGTGCCGATAAGCTGAGCGACGACGAGCTTGCTCAGGCCGTGGCAACCCCGACCGAGCATCGCATCTTCTTTGTGGTCGAGGCCCTGCGTCGTGGCTGGGACATCGCTCGCATCCATGCCATCTGCGGTATCGATCCGTGGTACCTCAACCGTATCAACGATATGGTGCAGGTCCAGGAGAGCATCCGCGACCTGCGTGTGGAGGATATCGACGCCGACGCGATGCGCCTGCTCAAGCAGTACGGCACGAGCGATGCCGAGATCGCTGCGCTGACCGGCTCGGACGAGCGCTTTGTGCGCGCCTATCGCAAGGGTCTGGGCGTGGTTCCCAGCATGAAGACGGTCGATACCTGCGCTGCGGAGTTCTCGAGCGCCACGGAGTACCACTACAAGACGTACGAGAACATCTACCGCACGAGCCCGGATGCCAAGAAGTGCGTGGCTCCCGACGAGACCACGCCGGCGGACAAGCCCAAGGCGATGATCCTGGGCGCCGGCCCCAACCGCATTGGCCAGGGTATCGAGTTCGATTACTGTTCTGTTCACAGCACATGGGCATTTGCAAAAGAAGGATGGGAGACAGTCATTGTCAACAACAATCCGGAAACTGTATCTACAGACTTTGATATCGCAGATAAACTTTACTTTGAACCGTTAACTACGGAAGATGTGGAGGCAATCGTTAAGATCGAGAAACCGGACGGAGCAGTTGTACAGTTCGGTGGACAGACAGCCATCAAGTTGACCGAGAGCCTGATGAAAATGGGTGTAAAAATCCTCGGAACAAAGGCAGAAGACGTTGACGCCGCAGAGGACCGTGAGTTATTTGACGAGATTCTGGAGAAAACACAGATCCCGAGAGCAGCAGGTGGAACCGTATTTACTGCCGAGGAAGCAAAAGAAGTTGCAAACCGTCTTGGCTATCCTGTATTAGTCCGTCCTTCCTACGTTTTAGGCGGACAGGGCATGAAGATCGCATTCAATGATGAAGAGATCGAAGAATTCATCGGAA
>CAJJYO010000309.1 GCA_905197385.1 uncultured Collinsella sp. | reverse complement strand
CATGCCCTCGTCGGCCATCGCAGGCTGCATACAGAGCAGCACAACGGCCAGACAGAAATAGAGGATCTCGGCCCCCAGAACGGAGCGGTCGCCCTCCACATACATCTTTTCGGGATCTTCGGGGTCGTAGTACAGCGTGACCGTTTCTCCGCTGGCAAAGCCCTTGCCCTTGGCGGTGGAGACGTGCAGCACGATGGGATGATCGATATTGCGCAGTTCCTGCAACGCGTCGACGAGGGCCAACACGTCGTTACCGGCGTCCAGATAGCGGTAGTCGAGCCCCATCGCGCGGAAAACGTTGCGCTCACAGGTACCGTTGCTGGCTCGCAGCTCGGCCAGATTGCGATACAGGCCGCCATGGTTCTCGGCAATGGACTGGTCGTTATCGTTGACGATGATGATCAGGTTGCTATCGAGTTCGGCGGCATTGTTAAAGCCCTCAAACGCCAAGCCGCCCGAAAGCGAGCCGTCGCCAATAACGGTGATGACGTTGTGCGTATCGCCCGCCAGGTCACGAGCGTGCGCCAGGCCGCAGCCCAGGCTCACCGACGTGGAGGTATGGCCCATGGCGAACAGGTCGTGCTCGGACTCGTCGGGATTGGCAAAGCCAGAGGCCTCGCCAAAGCGCTTCGGATCGATATAAGTGTACGCGCGCCCAGTCAGCGCCTTGTGGGCGTAGGTCTGGTGCGAAACGTCAAAGAGAATCTTGTCGATAGGGGAGTTAAACACGCGATGGAGCGCGACCGTAAGCTCAACGACGCCCAGGTTGGGGGCAACGTGCCCGCCGACGGCGGCGGAGCTTTCGAGGATGGCGTGGCGAATCTCGTCGCAGAGCTGCGGGAGCTCGGCACGATTAAGAGCCTTGACGTCCTCGGGCGTTGTCGTTTGCGTAAGCAGCATCGTTGTGGGTTACTCCATGCGAATCGAGCGCCGGCGCTCCCTCGGCCGACACAATTGCACAAGACAGTCTCGCACATTTTGGCGTTTGATATGTGACGGCGGCGCGGTAATTCGCCAACTGGTGGGGCAAAACGTTTTGTCCGATGCCATACTGATATGTTCCATGATGTTTTTATCGATTGTGCACAGGCCGTGGCTTGTCGCCGTGAGTCGCTGGAAGGAGGCAGCATGTCCGATGCCGTTCGTGCCGAAAAAATCGCGCACGAGGTCGACTATGCCGCCCGCCAGCTGGCCCAGGCGGGCCGCTTGGACCTGACGCACGAGTTTATCCAGCATGGCGACGTGACGGTCTATGCACATGTGACTTCGGTAGCGCGGGCGAGCCTGTCCTTTGCCGAGCGCTTGGGCCGTGCCGGCATTTCGGTCGACCGTGCTTCGTTGTTGCGCGGGGCCCTGCTGCACGATTACTTTCTCTATGACTGGCACGATCCCGACCCAAGCCATCGGCTGCATGG
>CAJJYO010000308.1 GCA_905197385.1 uncultured Collinsella sp. | reverse complement strand
AACATTGATGAAATCCTGAATATGATCGATGATATGCTGGAGGAAGCGTGGAGCCTCCCATTTTCCGGCGGTCGCTGTGTGGTGGATGCCCAGAAGGTGAAGGAGTGCATTGAGGACATCCACTTGAATCTGCCGGGGGAAATCAAGCAGGCAAAGATGATTGTGGCAGACCGCAACGACATCATCAAAAGTGCGGAACGGCAGGCAGAAAGCGCACTGCGCAAGGCAGAGGAACGCGCAAGGATGCTGATTGCGCAGGAGGAGATTGTGAAGCAGGCGCAGGAAAAGGCAGCGGACATTATCGCACAGGCGCAGATGGCTGCCAAGGAAATCCGCCGCATGGGCGAGCGCGCCAACGAGCTGCAGGCCCAGATCACCGAGCTCTCCGAGCAGGGCAAGGACGTCGACGCCCTCCTCAACGAGTACGGCCAGGTCCAGGACCGCTTTGAGCATCTGGGCGGCTACGAGCTCGAGAGCAACGCGCGCAAGATCCTGTCCGGCCTGGGCTTTAAGGTCACCGACTTTGAGCGCCCGTGCTCCGAGTTCTCCGGCGGCTGGCAGATGCGTATCGCACTTGCCAAGCTCTTCCTGCGTCACCCCGACCTGCTGCTTCTGGACGAACCCACTAACCATCTGGACCTCGAGAGCGTCCAGTGGCTGCGCGGCTTTATTGCCAACTACGACGGCGCCGTCCTCATCGTCAGCCACGACCGCGCCTTCATGGACGCCTGCGTCGACCACGTCGCCGCACTCGAAAACCGTCGCGTAACCACCTACACCGGCAACTACAGCAGCTACCTCAAGCAGCGCGAGGACAACCTGGAGCAGATGCGCGCCAAGCGCGCCGCCCAGGAGCGCGACATCGCCCACATGCAGGTCTTCGTCGATAAGTTCCGCTACAAGCCCACCAAGGCAGCCCAGGCCCAGGAGCGCATCCGCAAAATCGAGCAGATCAAAAAGGAGCTCGTCATCCTGCCCGAGGGCCACAAGCATATCGACTTTAAGTTCCCCGACCCGCCGCGCTCGGGCGATATGGTCGTGGGCCTCGAGGGCGTCTCCAAGTCATACGGCGACAAGCACATCTACAGTGACATCGACCTCAAGCTCTACCGCGGCGAGCATGTGGCGCTCGTCGGCCCCAACGGCGCCGGCAAGTCCACGCTCATGAAGATCCTCGCCGGCCTGGAGCCACCCACCACCGGCACGCGCGACCTGGGCACCAACGTCGGCGTCGCCTACTATGCCCAGCACGCGCTCGAAGGCATGACCGAGTCCAACACCGTCCTGCAAGAGATCGACACCGTCACGCCCAAGTGGACCGTGCCGCAGCAGCGCAGCCTGCTGGGCGCCTTCCTATTTAGCGACAACGATTCCATCGAAAAGCAGGTCCGCGTCCTCTCTGGCGGCGAAAAAGCGC
>CAJJYO010000307.1 GCA_905197385.1 uncultured Collinsella sp. | reverse complement strand
GCCGCGCTTTTGCTGCTGGCCCTGTTTGCCCTGCTGACTGCGCTGGTTGTTCTGAGCGTGCTGAGGCTTTTTTGCCACGATCCCTCCCGGTGTTTGTATGCTGCACGTAATTGTAACCAGTCTTTTTGGGACGGGGCTAAAAAGACTGGGGGAGTACATGGGCTGGGGATCGGCGCGTCGATGCGGGGATCGTTTGTTTCCAGACTGTGTATCTGCGCGTTGGAGAACCCGTCTCGCGCGCACGCCATGTTGTCAATGGGTTACAGTATGAACGGCGGCTATGTTTCCGCCAACGCACGAGAGAGTCGTCAACAAGGAGGATGCACGACGATGCAGCGTGCCAAACAGATATCGGAATCTATTGAGCTGGGCATCATCTTGGCGCTCGCCGGTGGCTTTATGGACGTCTATTCGTACATTGGGCGCGATCATGTTTTCGCCAACGCGCAGACAGGCAACATCCTGCTCGTGGGCGTGAGCATCTCGGAGGGCAACTGGGCACTTGCGGGACGCTACTTCTTCCCCGTGGTGTCGTTTGCCGTGGGCATTATGCTTGCCGACCTGGTGCATGAGCGGTTTGGCAGCGTGATTCACTGGCGCCAGGTAACGGTGTTCTTTGAAGCCGTCATCTTGCTGGGCGTGAGCTTTATCCCGGGCGGCAATTTCAACCTGCTCGCCAACTGCCTCACCTCGTTTGCCTGCGGCATGCAGGTCGAGAGCTTCCGCAAGATCCACGGTCACGGCATCGCTACGACCATGTGCATCGGCAACTTGCGCAACGCGCTGCAAAACGTGGACGATTACATCATCACCCACAGGCGCGGCTTTTTGGAAAACGGCCTGCTGTACTTTGGCGTGATCTTTACCTTTGTGTTTGGCGCCGTGTTGGGCAACTGGTGTATTGAGCGCATGGGCCTGCACGCCATCGTCGTGGCGAGCTTGCTGCTGTTTGTCGCGTTTGCCATCATGTTCATCGACCGCGAGCGCGACTTGCGCTTACGCTGGAAGGTTGCGGCCGAGGCTTGGAAAGAGGGCTGCCGAAAGTAACCGAATGCGGCAAAGGGGTTGTCCCTTTGCCGCAATATTTTTCATCATCTGTTGAAACGCTTTAACACTATTGACGTTCTCACGCGTTTTTTGTTTCAAAAGCGTTAGGATGGGACTCATAGCGTGGGGCGTAATGGATGCCCCGCACACGATGGGAGGCTATCAATGGCTAATCGTTTCGTTCTCAATACCATCTCTTATCATGGTTCCGGCGCCATCAAGGAGATCCCCGGCGAGCTCCAGCGTCGCGGCTACAAGAAGATCTTCGTCTGCTCCGACCCCGATCTGGTCAAGTTTGGCGTTACCGCTAAGGTGACCGACGAGCTCGACGCTGCCGGCATCGCTTGGAGCCTCTACTCCGAGATCAAGCCCAACCCCACCATCGCCAACGT
>CAJJYO010000306.1 GCA_905197385.1 uncultured Collinsella sp. | reverse complement strand
TCACGGGCGAGAAGGGCAAGGGCGGCGTGGCCGATTCGGTCCCCATCGAGCACGTGCTGGAGGAGGCGGGCTTCGATCGCGCGGTCGTCATTGTCACGCAGGACCGCTCGTACGAGAAAAAGCCCTACGAGTTTATGCCCGCCGCGCGCGCTCGCTATGCCGACTACCCTTATCTGCTCGAGGCTATCGAGACGCGCCACGACCGCTATAACATCCAGCGCATGCATCTGTGGAAGTATGAGCGCGAGGGCCGCGCACTGGTCGTTGCTCCGCAAAAGCCGGTCGAGGTCGGCCACGTTGAGCACGATCCGGCAAAGCTCCTCGACTTGTATATTCAGGGCCGCCAGGAGGCAAAGCGCTTGCTCGGAGATATCGAGGCGTTTGTCGAGCGCTAGCGTCGCGACGTCATGACCCATGGACGACATGTGCAGAAACTCTGGTCGGAGCCAAAATACCTGTTGACTCGGGCGGCGAGCGGGGTAATATGGACGGGTTACTTGCAGAGCCCCGTGAATCTCTGTAACAACACGTACTGTACATGGAGGAGTCTAAGTGATTTCGAAATCGACTCACTACGCCAAGCAGGGCGAGGTCCAGCGCAACTGGGTTCTCGTCGACGCCGATGGTGCTGTCCTGGGCCGTCTTGCCACCCAGATCGCAATGATCCTGCGCGGTAAGAACAAGCCCCAGTTCACGCCCAACAGCGACTGCGGCGACTTCGTTGTCGTCATCAACGCCGATAAGGTCCAGCTTACCGGTAACAAGGCCGACACGAAGACCTATTATCGCCACAGCGGCTACAACGGCGGCCTCAAGGCTGAGAGCTTCCGCCAGGCTATGGAGAAGCACCCGGAGAAGGTCATCGAGCGCGCCGTTCGCGGCATGCTGCCCAAGACCACCCTCGGCCGTGCCCAGATGACCAAGCTTAAGGTCTACGCTGGTGCCGAGCATCCGCATGCTGCCCAGAACCCCACGAAGATTGAGCTGGAGGCTTAAAGATGGCTGAGAACACCGTTGTCTACCAGGGTACCGGCCGTCGTAAGAACGCCGTCGCCCGCGTCCGTCTCGTCCCCGGCACCGGCAAGGTGACCATCAACAAGCGCGACGCCGAGCAGTATTTCGGCCGTCATCAGCTCGTTGAGAACGCCCTTGCTCCCTTCAAGGTGACCGACACCGCCGGTCAGTTCGACGTTATCGCTCTGTGCGATGGCGGCGGCATCTCCGGTCAGTCCGGCGCTCTGCGTCTGGGCATCGCTCGCGCTCTTCTGAACGCTGGCGACTACCGTGCTGACCTCAAGAAGGCCGGTTTCCTTACGCGCGATGCTCGCGTGGTCGAGCGCAAGAAGTACGGCCTCAAGAAGGCTCGCCGCGCTCCCCAGTTCTCCAAGCGCTAAGGTTTTATCTCCTTACGAGATACAATGTACAAGCGGGGCCTGCCGATTGC
>CAJJYO010000305.1 GCA_905197385.1 uncultured Collinsella sp. | reverse complement strand
GCGGGGCTTTTTGTGCTGCGTCGATGCCCTGAGACGGACAAAACCAAGGCGTACTGCCCGCTGCGGATAGGTGGTGCACTTCCCTGCGTGCATTTTTGGGAGTATTCAACAAACTCTTAAAAATGCATAACGTTGTGAATGGGCCGAGTGGCCCGCAGGCGCCCATCGACAGCCATTGTGGGCGGGCTATCGATGAGTGGAGGGGGTTGTTACTGAGTTTCTGCTTTGCGACGACCTGCAACACTGCTGTAACCGCGTCGTTTTGTCGTTCGTGATGGGGCCGTTGGGGCCCACGGTGCTGAATACTCCGTTTTTTGCACGGTCCAAGGTGGGGCACCCTGAGACGAAGCAAAAAGATGCCTCATTTCTATGCAAATACCAATAGGATTTATGCAAGATTGAGATTGTAAACCGTGCACGTGCACAAAACCGGTGCGGGGACGTCTGGAGGCGGCTCGGCTCCTAGGGCATTGCACGTGCAGAACGGTTAAAATCGGGACTCGGTCTTAGTTTTACTTGGAAGGATGCATATGACTTCTAATATTGATGCTTCTCTAGAGGAGACGCTCTCCTATATCGCAGGACAGCTTAAGACGCTGACTTCTATTGCCTCCCCTACCGGCTATACCCGTGCGGCGACTGATTATCTGATGGAGACCCTGCGCGATATGGGGTTTGGGCCTGAGCGTTCTAATAAGGGTAACGTGCTCGTTGAGCTTGGCGGCGAGGGCGAGCCGCTCGTACTGGCGAGCCATGTCGATACCCTAGGCGCCATGGTGCGTTCCATTAAGGACAATGGCCGCCTGCGCCCCACGGCGCTCGGTGGGCATCAGTGGTCTACGGCCGATGGCGAGAACTGCACCGTCTACACGCGCGACGGCAATGTCTACACGGGCGTGGTTCTTAACACCGAGCCTTCGGCGCACGTGGCCGACGAGCCGGTCAAGACCATCGAGAAGAACATGGAAATCCTGCTCGATGAGAATGTCGACAGCAAGGACGATGTGCTTGAGCTGGGCATTCAGACCGGCGACATCATCGCTATGGATCCGCGAACCACGGTGACGGAGAGCGGCTACATCAAGAGCCGCTTCCTGGATGACAAGCTGTCGGCGTCGATTCTGCTGGGTCTTGCCCGCGCTGTTGCTGATGGCGAGGTGTCGCTTTCGCGCAAGGTGTCGCTGCTCTTTACCGTGTACGAGGAGGTCGGCCACGGCGGTGCTTTCGTGCCGGCCGACACGCGCGAGATGATCAGCGTTGACATGGGCTGCGTGGGCGACGACCTGGGCTGCACCGAGCGCATGGTGTCGATTTGCGCCAAGGATTCGGGTGGCCCCTACAACTACGATCTGGTGACCACGCTGTCCAATATTGCGCGCGAGCTTGAGCTCGATTACGCCATCGATGTGTACCCGCATTACGGCTCGGACGTTGAGGCCACGCTTTCCGCCGG
>CAJJYO010000304.1 GCA_905197385.1 uncultured Collinsella sp. | reverse complement strand
CCGCGTTTTGCTTCCCGCCGATGTTTCACAGGACGAGCTGTTGGCGGCTATTAAGGACATCGATGCCGACCCCGCTGTTCACGGCTGCCTGATGTTTCGTCCGTTGCCCGCTGGGCTTGACGAGGATGCAGTTGCCGCGGCACTCGAGCCCGCCAAGGATGTTGACTCCATGACGCCGGCCTCGCTGCTCACCACGCTTTCGGGGCGAGGCGAGGGCTTTGCTCCTTGCACGGCAGAAGCCGTGTTGGCGTTGCTGGACCATTACAGCGTTGAGCTGGATGGGGCCAAGGTCGCGGTCGTCGGTCGGTCGCTCGTGATTGGCCGTCCCGTTGCCGCCATGCTTACGGCTCGCAATGCCACGGGGACGATGTGCCATACGCATACGCGCGACTTGGCTGCCGAGTGCCGTGCGGCTGATATTGTGGTTGCGGCCGTTGGACGCGCACGCACGATTGGCGCGGATGCGGTTCGCGAGGGCCAGACGATCATCGATGTGGGCATTAACTGGGACGAGGCCGCTGGCAAGCTGGTCGGGGACGTCGATTTTGATGCTGCGGAACCGATCGTTGGCGCAATTACTCCGGTGCCGGGCGGCGTGGGGGCTGTGACCACCGCGATTCTCGCCAAGCACGTGATCGAGGCGGCGGAGCGCGCATCGAAATAGTCGTTTTTGACCACAGGGGTTGCCGGGGCGGCTGTTTCGCCCTTTTTGCGCCGAAGCGATACACTGTTGCCGTTTGATTTCTTCGCTCAAGGAGGATGCGCATGCCGTGCACAACGATTTTGGTTGGTAAGAACGCGAGCTACGACGGGTCGACCCTGGTTGCCCGAAATGAGGACTCGTCCAACGGGGTGTTTGAGCCCAAGCGCATGCGCGTGGTGCATCCCGATGAACAGCCGCGCGTCTACACGAGCGTCCTGAGCCACCTGACCGTTGAGCTGCCCGATAATCCCATGCGTTATACAAGCGTCCCCGACGTTGTCCCCGGTCATGGCATTTGGGCCGAGGCCGGCTTCAACGAGCTCAATGTTGGCATGTCCGCAACCGAGACGCTCACCACCAACGAGCGCGTCCGCGGCGCCGATCCGCTCGTGGACTACGTGCCCGCCAAGGGCAACGAGGGCGAGGACGGCTATGTTCCGGCGCAGCCCGGTGGTTTGGGCGAGGAGGATATGGTGACCCTGGTGCTGCCGTACGCCAAGTCCGCCCGCGACGGTGTGCGCATCCTGGGCGACCTGCTCGAGCGCTACGGCACCTACGAGAACAACGGCATCGCCTTTAGTGATGTTGACGAGATCTGGTGGCTCGAGACCATCGGCGGCCACCACTGGATCGCCAAGCGCGTGCCCGATGATGCCTACGTGACCATGCCCAACCAGCTGGGTATCGATAGCTTTGACCTGGACGACGCCGAGGGCGCCCAGGTCGACCACATGTGCTCCGCCGACCTGCGCTCCTGGA
>CAJJYO010000303.1 GCA_905197385.1 uncultured Collinsella sp. | reverse complement strand
CTGGCCCAAAAGCTCCAGTTTGAGTGCATCGTCCACCGCGGGCGGCACGAGCACGAGCGGCGCGCCCTGGAACAGGTCGGCGCGGGAGTGCGCATAGCCCGAGTACTGTGTGCCCGCCATGGGGTGCGCGCCCACAAAGTAAAAGCCGTGCTCGCGGGCAAGCTCAAAGGCGCGCTCGCACACGATGCCCTTGACGCCCACCGTGTCGATCACCACGGGGCCCATAATGGCCTCGGTGTCGGTGGCGTCGGCGAGTGCCTGGGCATGCTCCTCGAGCCACTCGATGCAGGCCTCGGGGTAGCAAGCCAGGACGATGATGTCGCATTCGCCGAGTGTCTTGTCGTTGAGCTCTCCGGCGACAGTGCCCATGCTGGCGGCCGTCATGACATCGTCATCGGGGTCCCAGGCCAGCACGCGGACGCCCGCCTGCGCATAGCCGCGGGCAAAGCTACCGCCGATGAGGCCAAGGCCGACGATGCCGGCGCACTTGGGGCCGCCCTGGTTAACGCGCGCGTTTCTCACCGTACCCATGGGCTACTCCATGGTCTCTTGGCAGACAACCTCGCGGATGGCTCGGATGCGGCGCATGGTGTCGTCGAACTGATCGGGGGTGAGGGCCTGGGCGCCGTCGGACCAGGCGCGGCTCGGCTCGTCGTGGACCTCGATCTCCAGGCCGTTGGCACCGCAGGCGGTCGCGGCGAGCGCCATGGGCTCAACGTAGCGGGTGTAGCCGGTGGCGTGGCTGGGGTCGGCGACGACGGGCAGGTGCGAAAGGTGGTGCAGCACCGGCACGGCGTTGAGGTCGAAGGTGTTGCGGGTGCGGGTCTCGAAGGTGCGGATGCCGCGCTCGCACAGGATAACGTTGTCGTTGCCCTCGCTCATGATGTACTCGGCTGCCATAAGCAGCTCATCGATCGTGCCAGACATGCCGCGCTTGAGCAGAATCGGGGTCTGGGTCTTGCCGACCTCCTTGAGCAGGGGGAAGTTCTGGGCGTTGCGGGCGCCGATCTGCATGACGTCAATCTTCTTGTCAAGGAAGACCTGCACGTCGCGCGGGTCCATGATCTCGGTGACGATCGGCATGTCGAGCTCGGCAGACGCCTCGCACAGCAGGTCGAGGCCGGCGAGGCCCATACCCTGGTAGGCGTAGGGGGAGGTGCGGGGCTTGTAGGCACCGCCGCGCAGCATCGTGGCACCGGCGGCCTTCACGCGGCGTGCGATGCGAATGAGGTTCTCGCCCTCGACGGAGCAGGGACCGGCGATGACCTGGAACTGATTGCCGCCGATCTTGACGCCGTGGCCGCAGTCGATGACGGAGTCCTCGGGGTGGAACTTGCGGTTGGCGCGCTTGAACGGCTCGGAGACGCGCTGCACGCGCTCGACGACATCCATGGACTCGAGCAGGAACGGGTCGATCTTGGTCGTATCGCCCACCAGGCCGATGATGGTCTCGTTCTCGCCGCGCGAGACATCGGT
>CAJJYO010000302.1 GCA_905197385.1 uncultured Collinsella sp. | reverse complement strand
CGGGTGGGGTCTTCGGGCTGCTCGCCCTTGACGTTCTTGCGGATGGCGGCGTCGTGTGCGGCGCCGCTTGGGATGAGGGCTGCAGACATGTGCGGCACGTGCTCGTTGAAGACGGGTCAGATCTCGATTCCGTCATGCGTTCCAAGTATGTGCAGAGCTCGGTCGGCCGCAAGGCCTACGAGGGCGTGCGGGAGGCTCTGCGCGGTGGCAGGCGAGTGCTCTTCTCCGGCACCGCGTGCCAAGTTGCGGGCATGAGGTCCTACCTTGGGAAGCTCGCCGACTCAGACGGTTTCCTCTCGGTGGATGTCATTTGCCACGGCGTCCCCTCGCCGCTCCTCTGGGAGAAGTGGGCAGCATATAAGGAGGTCGGTGTGGGCGCGGCGCTGCGCGCGGTGAACATGCGGAGTAAGGCAACCGGATGCCTGTCTTACTCCGCATCATACGCGTATGCGCATGATGCGGAGAAAGATGTCGCGAGGGCTTCGTCCGCGGCGGCCGACAGCTGCATCTTCGTGGATGACTGGTACATGAAAGCGTTCCTTGCTAATGCTAGCTTAAGACCCTCGTGCTTTGCTTGTCGTGTCAAGCGCTCGTGCGGCTCAGACGTCACGTTGGGGGACTTCTGGGGGATCCAGTCGTCGCACCCTGAGGTCGACTACGAGGGCGGGGTTTCCGCGGTGCTGTGCAACACCTCAAAGGGCCTTGCTGCAATTGAGAGGCTTAAGTCTGGAATTGAGTGGGGCGAGTCTTCCCTCGAGAAGGTGTTGCCTGGCAATCCTAGCCTGGTTAGGCCCGTTGTGCCTTATGAGAGACGCGGCGAGTTCATGGCCGACCTCGAGTGCGGGAGAGGAATCGATGAGATGATGGCTGTGTATGGCTTTGAACCCTCCCTCGCCCAGCGCGTACGTAGCAAGCTCGGGGGAGTCAAACGAAGGTTAAAGAAATTGCTGGGGAAGGCTTAATGAACTGTGACAAAAATATGTCTGTTGGTGATGGAACTGTCATGGCTGAGGACAAAATCGTGTTTACTGGATGCAAGCATGCATATCTCGTCATGGCTCATAAGGATGACGAGACCCTCCGTACGCTTCTGAGGACCCTTGATGACCCCCGGAACGATATCTTCATCCACATGGATGCTAAGAATACCGGATGGGATGAAAACAGAGCGCTGGCTTCCATTGATAAGGCGGGAATCTTTTTCGTTCCCCGTATTAGCGTCACATGGGGAGGCTACTCGCAAATCGCCTGTGAGCTTGGCCTGCTCAACGCCGTTGTTGACAAGGGGCGTTACACCTACTATCACCTTTTGAGCGGGCAAGACCTTCCCATCAAGAGCCAGGATCGGATCCATTCTTTCTTCGATTCCTGCGGGGGCAAGGAGTTTGTTCGTTTCGAAAACCACAATAGGGACTATGGGAGTAGGATCGGCGGCCATGTAATCTGGAACGCCTTCGGGAAGAGCAAGACCCAAATTTTTTTGCGAAAGG
>CAJJYO010000301.1 GCA_905197385.1 uncultured Collinsella sp. | reverse complement strand
CGCCGTCCTCCACCAGACGTTCTGCTTTCTGTAAAGCCTCGTCAAAATCCTTCGCATGGTACATTGCCAGCACCGGAGAGAGCTTCTCGTGAGCAAATTCCTCCGAGATGTCCACCGATTCAACCTCACCAATCAGAATCTTAGTCTGCTCCGGCACCGTTACCCCTGCCATCTGTGCAATGGTGAATGCCGACTGTCCAACGATTTTGGCGTTGAGCGCGCCGTTGATCATGATGGTATGGCGCACCTTGTCCAGCTCATCCTCCTTGAGGAAGTAGCAGCCGCGGTAAGCAAATTCGTCCTTGACCGCTTTATAGGCATCTCCAACCACGGTGACCGACTGCTCAGAGGCGCAGATCATCCCGTTGTCGAAGGTTTTGGAGTGGATGATGGAGTTGACGGCGAGCAGCACGTCGGCGGTGTCGTCGATGACGACCGGGGTGTTACCGGCGCCAACGCCCAGGGCGGGCTTGCCCGAGGAGTAGGCGGCCTTGACCATGCCCGGGCCACCGGTGGCGAGGATGATGTCGACGTCGCGCATGACCATGTTGGTCAGCTCGATGGAGGGGACATCGACCCAGCCGATGATGCCCTCGGGGGCACCAGCCTTGACGGCGGCGTCAAGCACGAGCTTGGCGGCGGCGATGGTGCACTTGGCGGCAGCCGGGTGCGGGGAGATGATGATGGCGTTGCGGGTCTTCAGGCTGATCAGCGTCTTGAAGATTGCGGTGGAGGTGGGGTTGGTCGTCGGGATGACGGCGCCCACGATGCCGATGGGCTCGGCGATCTTGGTGATGCCGTAAGCCTCGTCGCGCTC
Organism: uncultured Collinsella sp.; assembly: GCA_905197385.1. Classification (GTDB taxonomy): domain Bacteria; phylum Actinomycetota; class Coriobacteriia; order Coriobacteriales; family Coriobacteriaceae; genus Collinsella. The sequence goes on along the minus strand of CAJJYO010000301.1, from coordinate 711 downwards.
CAGGACACCACAGGTCTTGGTGTTCTTGTAAGCGTTGTAGATGTACTCTGCGGCGTAGTGGTTCTTGATGACCTTGTCCTCAAGAACGCCGCGGCCGGTCTCCTCGATGGCCATTTTCGCCAACGGGATACGAGCCTTGTTGGCGGCCATGGCGGCCTCATAGAAGATCTTGTCGACCTGCTCCTGCGTGTACGTAGCAAAAAGCGCCTGGGCCTCTCGCATCTGAGCGAGCTTAGCCTCAAGCGCCTCTACGTTGTCCACAATTGCGGGAGTAGTGTTTTCCGGTGACTTTTTCACCATTTGTGTCTCCTTGCGATCGGAGATTTACCCTACGTCTTGCATGATAGCAAGAAATTATTCGGCGAACGGTCAGATTCCTCTAAAAGGCACACTAAAACGCTTCAATAAACTGAAACGTTTTAACTAGAACTATCTGCCCGCTGCATCGCCCCGCTCATTGGGGACAGACTCTCATGAGTATTTCAATGGGAAAACGGGACATCTGTTTGATAATCGCTATTCGCGGGTCGCGGTTGAGTCGGACACACAGGCGGTGCAGCTACTCGATTACATTCATTTCAATCCCGTGTAAGGTGCGTCCGACTCGCTCGAGGCGTACCGTTAGTTACAAGGCATACCAGCTGCGCTATGATCCCTTTGACATCTGCAAACCCTCATATAAGTCTGTCCCCAATGAGTGCAAAAAGGCGC
>CAJJYO010000300.1 GCA_905197385.1 uncultured Collinsella sp. | reverse complement strand
CCTTTGGTAAGTTCTATATGAACGCGAGGTCTTTGACCCGGAGAGTCCGAGGTACTTGTTGGTAAGACCTTATTTACGAGCGCGCAACCTTGCCGGACTTGAGGCAGGTGGAGCAAACGTTCATCTTGCGACGGTGACCATCGACGACGACGTAAACGCGCTGGATGTTGGGGCGGAACTTACGGTTGGTGACGCGGTGAGAGTGGCTGATGGAGCGACCGGCAACGGGGTGCTTACCGCAAACTTCGCAAACTTTGGACATAACTGACCCTCCTTGGGCGACAAACGAACATGTCGCGTTAACAAACAAGCCTGAACTATAGCACAGAAGTCGCTCCCTGTGCGCAATCTACACAGAGATATTCCTCTTTTGGCGATAGTGCTCACGCCACGGCCCTGGACGTAGATCCGATTTGCGTGCAGCAGAGGGGATTATGCCAGCTCGTGCGTGCGTTTTCAAGCTCGTCCCACAAATATATAGGTTTATTGAGCTTTGGGCTCCGTTTACGGATTGCTCTGTATTTATGCTCGCAATTAAGCTCGAGGTTGGCTACACTATCCCATGACCATTAAAGGGGTACGAGATACCCACATGGAATTACATAGCTGCCCAAAGAGCAGCCCTTCCTGTGGGTGTCTGGTCCGCTTTAAGCGGTCGGGCATCTATTTTTTTGACTGTGTCAGCAGTCAAGACATGTGAGGAAGGAGATCGATGGGCACGACTTCCCCCAAGGCGGTCATCATGGACGAGACCGCCGTCAATCGAGCGATGACCCGCATCGCGCACGAGATTCTCGAGCGCAACGAGGGCTGTGAAGACCTCGCTCTGGTCGGCATCGTCACGCGCGGCGACCTTCTGGCAAAGAAGCTCGCCGAGGAGATCAAGGAGATCGAGGGCGTCGACGTTCCGCTCGGCAGCCTCGACATCAGCTTCTACCGCGATGACTATGCGACCAATTTCGCTCCCGCGATCCACGCCACCAACATTCCCTTTAGCGTCGACGGCAAGCGCGTCGTGCTGGTGGACGACATCCTGTATACGGGCCGTACCATTCGCGCCGCTCTCGACGCCGTCATGGACCTGGGCCGTCCGAACCGCATTGAGCTGGCTGTCCTCGTTGACCGCGGCCACCGCGAGCTCCCCATCTCGCCGGACTTTGTCGGCAAGAACGTTCCCTCGTCGCATGAGGAGAACGTGCACCTATATATGAAGGAAGTCGACGGCCACACCGCCGTCGAGATTAACGACGTCGCGCCGGGTTCCCACGTGGGCTCCGCGCCGCTGGGAGGTGAGTAGTACCGTGGCGTTCAACCATAAGCACCTGATCGACATTACCGAGTACTCCGAAGAGGACATCAAGCTCATCCTCGAGACCGCCAAGGCGTTCTCCGAGGTTAACGAGCGTGCGATCAAGAAGGTCCCCACGCTCAAGGGCAAGACCATCGTCAACATGTTCAACGAGCCCTCGACGCGCACCCGTAGCTCCTTCGAGCTCGCCGAGAAGCGTCTTTCGGCCGACAGCCTCAACTTTGGCG
>CAJJYO010000299.1 GCA_905197385.1 uncultured Collinsella sp. | reverse complement strand
CCGCGATCCGGTCCGATCCGCAGAGCACGCCATCGAAAGCGATCTCGCGCGCGAGAATCTGGTGCATGGCCTGATAGCCGTCTCCGCTGTTCCAGCCGGTAAAGATAACGTTTGCGTCTGGAAGGTCTTCGCCCAAGACGGCGCGGTAGCCGCGCAGGCGGTCGGCAACAGCGGGGTTGTCTTGCGGTCCCAACACGGCGACGATATCTTTGCGCCCGCGATCCTTTATGGCGAGTGCCGCAAAGCGTCCGCCCCCTTCGTCGTCAGAGTAGACTGTCGAGAACACATCGCGATAGGGGTGGCCCTCGAGCTGGCCGCACAACACGGTGGGTACGCCCAGCTCGCACAGTACCTCGAGCAGCTCGCTGCCCTTGTAGGGGGAGACGTCGATCACGGCGTCGAACGAGCGGCGCTCAAAGTGCTCGCGTGCGCGGTTGCGCTCATGCGTAGAAGACGCCTGCAAGATAACGGGCAGATAGGACGACTCCGACAGTTCCTCGGTAATGCCGCTCAAAAACTCGCTATAGGTGGGGTCGCTGAAGAGTTCACTCAGGGGCTCGGTCACGAGCACGGCGATGATTTCCGTGCGCCCGACAGCGAGCGCTCGGCCACGAGCGTTGGGGACAAAATTGACTTCCTTGGCCGCCGCGCGGACGCGCTTTTTGGTTTCCTCGCTAATGCGGGGCGAATCGTTGAGAGCGCGCGATGCCGTGGAGCGCGACACGCCGGCAGCTGCGGCAACCTCGGCAAGCGTAGGTGCGGTGCGAACTGGTTGGGTCATGGCGTCTCCTGGAAAATGCGGTCGATGTTGTCACTGATACGGGTTGGTGCGGATACAGCTTACTATAGTGCACCTGAACAGCGTTCATGGTATCCGGTGACCGGTGTCGTTTTGCAACCAAGCCGCAATCGAATACGTCTCGTGTGGGTGAGATGTCAGCGGGCGTGGCGGTTGTCTACGAGCTTAAGAACGATGTCTTGCGCTGAGTTTCGATACTCAGGGTGACATAAGTGTCGCGGTTGTACAACCGGTTGCACCGTTAACCCGACCAAATCGACCGTTCAGCGGACAACCGGTTGCACAGCTTTTTGCATCGCCCGTAAGATAAGGACAACCGGTTGCACAAGAATCACTACGATGACGAAGGAGCATCACCATGGACGCCATTAACGATTGGGAAAACCAAGCGCTCACCCACAGGAACCGCCTGGCACCCCATGCGTACTTTATGGGCTACGAGACCGCCGATCTCGCTGCAACGTACAGCCGTGAGCTGTCGCGCGGGTTTGTCCAGCTGTCCGGCTCGTGGCAGTTCCGCCTCTTTGAGGGCCCCGCTGCCGTCTCCAACGAGGAACTCTCCACGTACAAGCCCGAGTGGGATCACGTGGAGGTTCCGCACCTGTGGCAGGTGGACGGCTATGGCAACCTTGCCTACACCGACGAGGGTTTCCCGTTCCCGGTGGACCAGCCGTTCGTTCCCTCCGACGACCCCACGGGCGTCTACCAGCGCATCGTCAACCTTCCCGCCGTTCCTGCCGGTGCTCGCG
>CAJJYO010000298.1 GCA_905197385.1 uncultured Collinsella sp. | reverse complement strand
GAGCCGATGCGGCTCACGCGCTCCCTCGAATACCCGATAGACCGTCTGCATGTGTATGCCAGCCCCTTACGCTCTGGTGAAAGTTTGTTTACTGTGGGGCATTCTCGCACGAAACGTTCAACCTATTTGCCCAGAGCGCATGTTGGTTTGGTGAGCGGCTCTAGTAGTCGGTGAAAGTGAGGGGGTTATTGGACTGCGACGAACTTCTTTGGCCTGCCGGCGTGGCGTTCTTGGGCGGCGTAGCGCTCGATGCTGTCTATCGTTATCATCCGACGGCCGTCGACAAGTTCAACATCGAGCTTTCCGGCTTTGACCAGCGCGGTAATCCGCGGAGCGGAGACTTTGAGGTCCAGCGCTGCGTCTTTAAATGTTCGGCACGCCGCTTCCCGAGCGTCCTCGTGGTCGATTTCGACTGAAAGGGCCACGACCTCGGCCGAGCGTTCGTACCCTGCCGGAGTCAAACCGTTGTTGAGGTCGTCGGCCAAAAACGCCATCAGTGCCTCGGTGGCATGGGCAATCGCTTCTTCGCGCGTATCGCCATCGGCAAAGGCGCCGGGAATCTGCGGGAAACTGGCGCAGTAACCGTCGTCTTCTTTTATGAGAACGCAGTCATAGGTAAATCGCTGCCTCATTTTGCCTCCAACTACCATTCAGCTTGGCGACGAATACTTGCCCACGTGCCCTTCTTTGGTCGATCACCACCAGAGCCGTTCACGGTGACAACACGGTCACCAGAAACATACTTAGCATGACTACCGACTTGCGCGACCTTCACGAATCCATCGTGCTTGAGTAGGGCAATGATTTCCCGAAAGGTAGGAGGTTGCATGGGCCGACCTCTTTCAGCCGTCCTAATTATAAACTACTTTATAATTTTTGCTAACCAGTTAATAAATATTACTGGCGCTGTTTGGGCTCGGTGACGATGGCTCGGACGATGCGGGGGCGATCGGTGAGGTCATGGACGATACGCACGTCCGAAAGGCCTGCCTGGCGACAGAGCTCGGCCGCGGCATCGAGGGCACCCTCGTAGAGCTCGCAGGCAAACAGGCCGCCGGCGCGCAGCATGTAAGGCGCCGCATTGAGCAGGCGGCGGAAGATATCGAGGCCGTCGGCGCCGCCCTCGAGCGCCAGGTCGGGCTCAAAATCCTTGACCTCGTGCGGCAGCGAGCGCATGACGCCGGTCGGGATGTAAGGTGGGTTGGAGACAAGCACGTCGAAGGTGCCCCACTCTTCGCGGGGAATAGAACTCACCAGGTTGGTGAGACTAAAGGCGACCTCGTCGGACGTGAGGCCAAGCGCATCGCGGTTTTTGGTGGCCAAATCGATAGCGCGCGGCTCGATATCGGTGGCGGTGCAGGTAATGTGGCCGCGGCGCTCCCAGGCAAGGGAGAGCGAAATGCAGCCCGTGCCGCAGCCGACCTCGAGAACGCGGGCGATGCGGGGCTCGGCTGGGGCAGGCGAAGCGGCATCCTGAGCTGAAGCCGTCTCCTGGTCGGCACCCTCGATGGCGATGCCGTATTCGTCGAGCTTGTCGTACAGGGTGCGGCGGCCGATGCCGAGCAGGGCGGCTGCC
>CAJJYO010000297.1 GCA_905197385.1 uncultured Collinsella sp. | reverse complement strand
TAGCCGGTCGGGCGCTCGCCCTCGGCAGGACCCGGCCAATCCTTAAGCGCGCCGGCCCACGCAAGCTCATCAAATACACGCGCGCAATCCTCGGCACCGCTCACCACATGAAAACGAAGACGCTGAGCATTGGCGCCACACCGAACCAGGTGCGCCAGTTCCGCCAGCTCGAGCAAAAACTCGCGCGGCACGCGCATGGACTCGTCAAATCGGCGGCACGTGCGGGCGCGGCGGACCAGCGCGTCAAACGTGTCCAGGCCGAGCTTTTCGCAACCTTGCTTTGCCATCGACTCCGCGCTCGACGGCGCCGCGGGAACTGTTTCGTTCATAGGGACCCCCAATTTCGGGCAATTGTTCTTAGGAAAATCTAACCTAAAACGTAGGCAATAACGAACAGGGCCGCAATGTTCTACACCTGTTGAATAGAAAATCGCGACGTGGGGAACAACGGAAACAATTCGGGGCCTTTGGGTTACGTTTCACCCTCCCCGACCCATACGTCAGCGCCTTTAGGCGATACTGGTCGTAACGATCAAGGCTTACGCCGCACGGAAAGGAGACATTATGGGCATCTTTAAGAATGATGACCAAAAATCGAGCCAGTTTGGATTTGACGAGAAAAGCATGGCAGGCAAGGCCGTCAAGGCCGTGCGCTGGATTTACGCCATCACGGGCGTCTTGGCGCTCGTCGCCGGCATCGCACTGCTGTTTGCGCCCGCCAAGTCCCTCGTCTTCTTAACGACCGTCTTGGGCTTCTACTTTGTGATCACGGCCGCGATCAGGCTGTTTACCGCTGTTTTCGAGCCACTGCTGCCCACCGGCTGGCGCGTGACGAGCATCATCTCCAACCTACTCATTATCTTGGGCGGCGTCATAATCCTGCGCAACCAGGCCTTCTCGACCGCGACGCTCACCACGATGGTGGTTATCGTGGCCGGCTTTGGCTGGATCGTCGAAGGTGTCATGTCCATTCTGGAGTCCGAGCTTTCGTCCAACCGTGCCCTCGCCATCCTGAGCGGCGCGCTCTCCATCATCGCCGGCATGTTCGTGTTTATCTATCCGCTGTGGTCGGCCAAGATGCTCGTCATCTTTAGCGGCGCCGCACTGCTGGTGTTTGGCGTAACGCTGATTGTTCGCGCTATTCAATTTGGCAAACTGGTGCACTAGATGCCGCGAACGCTCTTTATTGATGCAGACGCCTGCCCGGTCACGCGCGAGTCGATTGACTGCGCGCGGCGGGCGGGCGTCGCCGTCGTTATCGCCGGCAACAGCACACAGAACCTGGAACGCCACATTCGCCGCGACGATCCGCGCGACGTCGAGCATGCGCGACGCGGATTTTGGGTCACGACGCTCGATGTGATCGTGGGCGCCGACAGCGCCGACTTTGCCATTGTCGAACGCCTGCAGGCGGGCGACGTAGTCGTGACGCAGGACATTGGCTTGGCGAGCATGGTGCTCGGGCGCGATACCGCCGCCATCGGCGTGCGCGGGCGCGTCTACGATAAGGCGACCATCGACATGCAACTGTTTATTCGCCACGAGGAAAAGAAGGTGCGCCGCGCCGGCGGTCGCACTCGCGGTCCGGCGGCCTTTAACAGCGAAGACCGGGACCGC
>CAJJYO010000296.1 GCA_905197385.1 uncultured Collinsella sp. | reverse complement strand
TTGGCCGTGCCCTGCTGCTGGTCGATATCGGCATCGTGACCATCGCGGCCTTTTTGTATGGCCCGCGTGTCGGTCTGTATTGCGTGCTCGGCCTGTTTGCCAAGACACTCGTGGTCGACAAAGCCATTGAGAGCATTCACCTGCGCAAAGTCTGCACGGTCATTTGTTCCGAGCCCCTTAAGGTCGAGGAGTTTATCGTCAAGCATCTCAACCGCACGGCGACCATTAGCCGCGGCTACGGTGCCTTCTCGGGCAAGTGCGTGACGGTGATCATGAGCGTACTGAGCCGTCGCGAGGCCGTGCAACTACGCCGCTATGCGCGCGAAGTCGATCCGGGCGCCTTTATCACGATTGTCGACAGCTCCGAGATCGTCGGCAAGGGTTTCCGCGGCACGAACTAGCGCGGACGTATTCAACGAACCGCCTGCTGGCGCCGTGTACCTTGCAAATCGGTCGTCTTTGAGTATTTGACCCCACATTGGGCAATAATGATGCTAAAGACAACGTTTGCGATCCAAGTGATTCGTTCAAGATGCGAAGGGATGATTCTATGTTCTGCTCGCAGTGTGGCGCCCCCATGGGCGATAACGACAAGTTCTGCGGCGTGTGTGGCGCTCCTAATGCCGGTGCCGCTGGCCCCGCTCCCCAGGGACAGCCTCAGCCCCAGCAGTTTGTTCCGCAACCGCCCGTGGCGAATGCGCCAAAGGGCTGTGTGGCTCAGGCGTTCCAAGATATGACTAAGACTCCGGGCGTGCTTCAGCGTGTATGCCAAATCGCGTTTTTGCCGGCGCTGATTTGCGTTGTGTCGGTGCTCGTGCTGTTTATTCCCGTTATTGGCGGCATTGCGGCTGCCATCGGCTTTTTGGCAGCTTGCATTGCGAGTGTGTGCGGTTCCGGCTTTGGTATCGAGTGGGGCCGTGATCTGTCGCTCAAGGTCGATGACGGCATGGACCGTCCGCTGATGCGTTCCACGTCGTTTGGTCTCGGAGTCTTTTCGAGCGTTATTTCGGTCGTGCTCGAGGTTATCGCTGCCATTCCCGTTATCGGTGTAGTGCTTTCGCTGGCGGAGGGCGCGGTAATTGGCGCCGCAGGCTCGTATTCGTATTACGGCTCTTATGCGCTCGAAGCTGCGCTGTTTGGCTCGCTTGGCCTGCTTGTCCTGGCGCTAATTGCCTCGGCGATTCTGGGTGTCTTCTTTAAGATGTTCGCCGACATTGCCGTGATGCACTTTGCGGTGACCGGGCGCGTCGAGAGCGCGTTTTCGCTCGATAAGGTCTGGGCGGCCTTTAAGCACAACAAGACCAAGCTGTTCTGTGCTTCGTTCCTTCCCGAGTTTTTGACGGGCCTGGTTTCCAACGCCATTACGTGGATCTTGACAGCTGTCTTTGGTGCCATCGCCGGAATTGGCGCGTACGGCTATTACTATCGCCCCACGGGTATCGAGGCGATTGTTACCGCCGGTGGTGTCACGCTCGTATTGTTCCTGGTGCTGATTGCATTCGTCACGGTGTTCCTTACGGTCTTTGGCAAGATGCTCAAGCACCGTGCCGTTGGCTATTGGGCTGCACGTTATGCAAGCGAATGGGCCGATGAGGACAAGGACGACGTTTTGACTTTTGTGCTCCCGGGTGAGAAGA
>CAJJYO010000295.1 GCA_905197385.1 uncultured Collinsella sp. | reverse complement strand
CGCTGTGGCTGCGGCATCAGCGAGCGCAACGTAGAACGCCTGGCCGCGCACCCCAACATCATGGGTATTAAGGAGGCCTCGGGCAACGTCGCCTACGCAGCCAAGATCGCCCACCTGCTGTCAGACGACTTCCGCATGTACTCGGGCGAGGACGCGCTTACCGTACCGCTCATGAGCCTGGGCGCCTCGGGCACCATCAGCGTGTGGGCCGATGTTCAGCCGCAGCTCGTGCACGACATGTGCCGCGCCTATCTGGACGGTGACGTGGCACGCGCCCGCGATATCCAGATTGCCGGCCAGCCGCTCATCAATGCCCTCTTTAGCGAGGTCAACCCCATCCCCGTCAAGGAAGCGCTCGCCCAGATGGGCATGATCGAGGCAAACTACCGTATGCCGCTGTGCCCCATGGCAGACGACACGCGAGCCGCACTTACCGATGCTCTGAAGGGAGCTGGTCTGCTTGATTAAGACCGTCATTATGGGAACGGGCCGCATGGGCTCGCTCATCCGCACCACCGCCGAGGGCACCGTTGATGCCGCCGGTCAGCCCGTTTTTGATATCGTCGCCCAGATCGGTTTTGATCTGTCCGAGCTCGAGAGCGCCCCGGCGGCCGACGTTATCATCGACTTCTCGAACGTCGTGACCTTCGATGCCGTCGTCGCCTATGTCGAGCGCACGGGCACCGCGTTGGTCTCGGGCACCACGGGCTATACGCCCGAGCAGATGGACCGCCTGCGTGAGCTGGGCCAGAACACCCGCGTTATGCACTCGGGCAATTACTCCATCGGCATCGCAGCCCTGCGTCATCTAGTGGCCCAGGCCACACGCGAGCTGCCCGGCTTTGACTGCGAAATCGTCGAGACGCACCATAACCAAAAGGTCGACGCCCCCAGCGGCACTGCCAAGTTGTTGCTCGACGCCGTCGTCGAAGCTGAACCCGAGGCAGGCTACCACCCCGTCTATGGCCGCGAGGGCATGTGCGGCGCGCGTGACCCCAAGGAGATCGGCATGCACTCGATGCGCGGGGGCACCGTCGCCGGCGTGCACGAGGTAAGCTTTTTCGGCCAGGACGAGGAGGTCACGCTCACCCACCGCGCCACGAGTCGTCAGATCTTTGTCAACGGCGCCTTGGCAGCCGCGCAGAAGCTCGTCACCCGCGAACCCGGCTTCTATACGTTCGACCAGGTCATGTTTGTCTAACCAGGTGTCAACCGAATCCGCCCAAAGGAGAGATAGCAAATGAGTAACGCAGCCGAGATGGATGCACAGGAGATTATCAACTACATCGCCACCGCGCCCAAAAAGACGCCCGTCAAGTTGTACGTGCGCGAGAAGCCGGGCATGAAGGTTGCTTGGGGCGACGCACATGTCTACGGCGGTCGCCGCGGCAAGACCGTCTTTGGTGACTGGGATGAGCTCAAGGCAATCCTCGACGTCAACGCCGACTCCATCGACTACTACGACGTCGAGAACGACTGTCGCAACTCTGCCGTGCCCATGCTCGACCTTAAGGGCATCAACGCCCGCATCGAGCCGGGCGCGATCATCCGCGACCGCGTCGAGATCGGCGACCGCGCCGTCATCATGATGGGCGCCATCATCAACATTGGCTCCGTCATTGGCGAAGGCTCTATGATTGATATGGGCGCCGTCCTGGGCGGCCGCG
>CAJJYO010000294.1 GCA_905197385.1 uncultured Collinsella sp. | reverse complement strand
GCCAACGAGACCATCGAGAAGGACATCGCCCTGATGGAGAAGTACGGCGTGGACGGCCGCTGCGGCGCGCCTGCCGCAGGTCGAGCCCTCGGCTCCCACGCATGTGATTGGCCGCAACACGCGCGAGGCGATGCGCTCGGGCGTGGTCTTGGGCGAGGTTGCCCGCATCGACGGCATGCTCGACATGGTGCTTGCCGAGATGCGTGCGACCAAGGCCGCGGGGGAGGGCAACGTGCCCATCGTCATTACCGGCGACGATGCCGAGGCGCTTGCGGCGCTGGTCGGCCATAGCCTGACGGTCGATGATGCGCTGACGCTGCGGGGTCTCGCCGAGCTCTACCACATCAACCAAAAGCCCCGTCGCGCGTAGGGCGAGGAGCTGGTGGGATAAGCGCCCCTACCTTCCACCTGCTACAATGGGTCAAACTATTGCAATTTCGGAGGTGTCTGCCATGTCGGACGATCTTCATCAAACCGCGTCGGGCAAGCGCCGCGACGTCATTAGCTGGGACGAGTTCTTTATGAGCGTGGCCATTGCCGCGCAGCGCCGCAGCAAGGACCCCAACACGCAGGTGGGCGCGTGCATCGCCAACACCAACCACCGCATCCTTTCGGTGGGTTACAACGGCACGCCCTCGGCACTCAACGATGACTTTTTCCCGTGGGGAACGAGCGATGACCCGTTGCAGGACAAGCACAACTACGTGGTGCATGCCGAGGCAAACGCCGTGCTCAACTACCGTGGCTCGCTCAAAGACCTTGAGGGTTCCACGGTCTACGTTACGCTGTTCCCGTGCCACGACTGCGCCAAGATCCTGGCGCAGGTGGGCGTGGGCGAGGTCGTCTACCTGGACAATAAGTATGCCGACACCGATGACGGCCGTATCAGCCGGCGCATTCTCGACTCCTGCGGCATCAGCTACCGCCAGGTTATCGTCGATGTTCAGATTGGTACCGGGGGACAAGCTCAGCAGTAATATGCGTTGTCGCCATCTGACGACGAACGCAGCTCAAAGAGCCCCGTCCCAAATTGACTACTCGTGAAAGTCGCGTCTGCGCGCATGGACGGCTCGTGAGCGGGTACATGGCTGTAGTAACATAGCTTCTGTCCGCGGGCGTGCCCGCGTTATTGTGAGAAAGGAGCCCCTGTGGCTGTTAACGAAGAGCTGCTTAAGAAGGTTCTTGAAGAGATTCGCCCCAACCTGCAGGCCGATGGCGGCGATATGGAGTATGTGGGCGTCGACGACGAGGGCGTCGTCAAGCTGGAGCTGCAGGGCGCCTGCGCCGGCTGCCCCATGAGCTCACTGACCCTGTCTATGGGTATCGAGCGCATCCTGAAGGAGCATGTGCCCGGCGTTACCCGCGTTGAGCAGGTCAATGCTTCCGGCGAGGCCGAGGACCTGTACGACGAGTACGCGCCGTTCTAAGATGCGAAAGCTGCGGACGGTACGCTCCGCATAGACGTTACGCCCAGATATGCGGCTGCGAGCGCAAGGCCCGCGGCCGCATTTGTATGTAGGGAGCAGGGGATCGATATGCTCAACGACCTCTACCACATGCTTGATCCCGTCGCGATCTCGGCGGGCCCCATCACCATCTACTGGTACGGCCTGGCCTACGTGGTCGGCGCTCTGCTTACGGCAGTCGTCATGTACCGCACGCAGCGTCGTTGGGGCTT
>CAJJYO010000293.1 GCA_905197385.1 uncultured Collinsella sp. | reverse complement strand
TTTCGCGTTGACGAGGATGTTTTTCGCCATTTCGAGGTCGGCGGAGGCGTCCACGCGCTCGCCGCGCCTGGCCTTCGGCGCCGTCACGAACCTGTGCGACGCCACCTCGGCGCTCACCGTCGAGGGCGACCTGCCCAGCTCCCTCGCGATCTCCCTGCACGACGCCCTGCGCTCCAGCATCCTCTGGACCGTGTCCCGCTCGTGCCTCGTGAGCCTTCCGTAGGCCCTCGGGACCGCCCTTGCGGAGTCCCTTTTCTTCTTTCCGGACATGCCGTCCTCCGATCTCCCGGGGCCGGCCGGCCCGGCCCTCAGGGTATCGGGTTCCCACATTCACCCGCACATGTTCGGATGAATGTGGGAGGTGTTCGGATAAAGTCGATAATCAAGGTTCTTGGTTTATCGTGTCGAACGCTTGTGTTGTGCCATTGCCTGCGGCAACGGTGTGCTACACTCTTGCACTGCTGAGTGGGCCAGACGGTCGCGCGATGTGCTGTTTGCAGTACGCGTGAGGAAAGTCCGGGCTCCAGAGGGCGGGATGCCGGCTAACGGCCGGGCGGAGTGATCCGACGGAAAGCGCCGCAGAAAAGAAGACTCCCACCTGCGCCGCAAGGCGTAAAGGGAAAAGCTGAAACGGTGGTGTAAGAGACCACCAGCGTCGTGGCAACACGGCGGCTTGGCAAGCCCCATCCGGAGCAAGCGCGAATAGGAACGCTATGGGCCGGCCCGGTCCGCGTTCGGGTAGCGTGCGTGGAGCTGCACGGTAACGTGCAGACAAGATAAATGACCGTTCACGACAGAACCCGGCTTATAGGCCCACTCAGCAACTATGTTGACGCTGCGAACCCGTCAGCGCGGCAATCTGCCTTTCAAGCCTTCGGGCATGACCATAAGGTCAATGCCCTCGTCTTTCAAGGCACCTTGCTCGCGCTGACGGGTTCTCGCTGTTGGTGACGGCATTATTGGCGTTTCCGTTCTTGTCGGCGAGGGTAACGGTGCTGTCTTTGCCGTATTATTGAGGCTGTTTGTTGCTTTGCTTGTTGTTGAGGGGCTTTGTTGGACAGCTATTTAACTCTGCAATCGAATATTGAGGCTTCGGGCGAGTTTGTGGACCGCAAGAGCCGGTTTATTGCCCAGCTGGTCCATATTGAGTCCGAGGACGAGGCGAATGCCTTTATCGAGATGGTTCGAAAGCGTCATTACGACGCTCGACACAATGTTCCCGCGTGGATTTTGGTCGATGGACGCGAGCGCCAGAGCGATGACGGTGAGCCGAGCCGCACGAGCGGTATGCCGACGCTCGAGGTGCTGCGCGGTGCGGGGCTCAAAAATGTTTGCTGCGTAGTGACGCGCTATTTTGGTGGCACGCTGTTAGGGCCTGGTGGCTTGGTGCGCGCCTATACCGCGGCGACGCAAGCGGCGGTGGCCGCGGCTCAGGAGGCCGGGCAGATTGTCGAGATGACGAGTGTCGTGCCTGTTGACGTACACGTGGCCTATCCGCAGTATGAGCAGGTGCTTCGTTTGGCGCAGGATTCGGGCGCCAAGGTTTCGGATACCGATTACGCGGATGCCGTGACACTTCACCTGGTATTCAAAGCGGGGGAGCAGGAGCAATTTTGCGCCAAGATGCGCGAGCTTATGGCGGGGCGCGAAGAGATCGAGGTCGGCGCTCCCAAATTTGCCGAGTTC
>CAJJYO010000292.1 GCA_905197385.1 uncultured Collinsella sp. | reverse complement strand
GCGCCGAGCGCCGTGAGGCAGCGTACCGTTGCCTCGATGTCGGCGCAGGTGGTGTTGCAGGTCACGTGCGTCTCGCCGTTGGCGAGTGCGGCGCAGATGATGAGGCGGTGCGCCATCGACTTGGACGCGATGGCGGGAACGGTGCCCTTAAGCGGGGAGGGGGTGATGCGGGCTAGCATGCGGATGCGTCTCCCTTCTGGCCGAGGCCCTCGGCAATGAGTTCGTGGAAAGTGGAAAGCGGCGTACGGTCGATGCTGCAGCGGCCAATGCCGTGAGGAATCACCAGGTCGATGGTGTCGCCCGCGCGTTTTTTGTCGTGCAGTGCCTCGGCAAAGACGGCATCGGCATCTAGGTCGCAGCGGGTCTTGAGGCCATGGCGGGCGCAGAGCTCCTCAATACGACCGGGCAGTGCAGCATCGCAAACGCCGTGCAGGGCCGCGGCACGCGTGATGATGCCTATGCCGATTGACACGCAGTTACCGTGTCCCAGCTCAAAGTGCTCGCAGGCCTCGACGGCGTGTCCGGCGCTATGTCCAAAGTTGAGGAGTTTGCGCTGGTTGGTCTCGCGCTCGTCGGCAACGACCACGGCGCGTTTAATGTCGATATTGCGGGCGATGATGAGCGCTACGCGGGCCACATCGCGGTTGAGCAGCTCCAGCGTGAGCGGTGTCTTCTCCAGCTCGGCAAAAAGCTCGGGGTCGGCGATCACGGCGTGTTTCACGACCTCGCCGCAGCCGTCGGCGAACTGCTCGGGCGTGAGGGTGGCCAGGCACCCCACGTCGGCGATAACCACGCTCGGCTGCCAAAAGGCGCCGGCCAAGTTCTTGCCGGCAGCCAGGTCGATGGCGGTCTTGCCGCCGATGGAGGAATCGATCATCGAGAGGGTGGTGGTGGGGCAGTTGATGAAGTCGATGCCGCGCATATAGATGGAAGCGGCAAAACCCGCCAGATCGCCCACGACGCCGCCGCCGAGTGCCACGATCACGTCGGAGCGCGAAAGCTCGTGCTCGGCCACAAACTCCAAAATGGCAATATAGGTTTCGGCGCGCTTATGGGTCTCGCCGGCCTCGAAGGTGCAGATGCTCACCTCGTAGCCTGACGCCTCCAGGCTCTGCTTAACGGGCATCTGGTAGAGCGGGCCCACGTTGGTGTCCGTCACGATGACGGCCTTGGTACCGCCGGCAGTGGCGCGCACGAGCGGTCCCGCCTGCTCCAGCAAAAACGTGCCAACATGCACCTGGTAGGGGCGTGCAGTGTCGATATCGATGGTAATCGCCATAAGCTTCGGTCCTTTCGACCTGGCGTGATAGGTGGTCTAGTGGGAGGTCTCGTCGTCGAGCGCGCGCTTAATGCGGTCGCCCTCGGCAAGGAGATTCTCCAGATAGCGCTGGTCGCGGTCCTTGAGCGCACGGCTGTAGGCGCCAAGCGACTCGATTAGATGGTCGATCTCGAAGGCGAGCGCGTCGGCGTCGTCGATCATGAGCTCGGACCACATTTGCGGGTTGAGGTGCGCCACGCGGGTGAGATCGCGGTAGCTACCGGCCGAAAAGCCGTGGTGGACCTGGGCGGTCGGGCTCTTTACGTAGGCGTTGGACACCACGTGCGCAAGCTGGCTCGTGAAGGCGATGACGCGGTCGTGCTCGGCGGCGCTGGTCACGCTGAACTTGCCAAAGCCCAAGGGGCGCACCATCTCGCGCA
>CAJJYO010000291.1 GCA_905197385.1 uncultured Collinsella sp. | reverse complement strand
GTGTGGCGTCGGGACAGCCGTAGGCGATGTTTTCCGCCACCGTGCCCTCGAACAGCCAAGTGTCCTGCAGCACCATGCCAAAGGCACGGCGAAGGCTTGCGCGCGTGTAGTCACGCGAAGACCGGCCATCGACCATGATGCGTCCGGCATCGATATCGTAAAACCGCAGCAGCAAGTTGATGAGCGTTGTCTTGCCGCAGCCCGTGGGGCCGACCAGGGCAAAGCGCATGCCGGGCTTGGCCTCGATGCAGATGTCCTGCAGCAGCTTGCGGTCGGGCACGTAGCTAAAGTCCACATGCTCAAAGGTCACCTCGCCCTGCGGGACGGCAAGTTCCACGGCATCTGGCGCGTCGGGCTCCTGCTCGCGCGCATCGAGCAGCGCAAACATGCGGCGCGCCGAGGCATACGCGGTCTGGATCTGCGTAATGACGTTGGTGACCTCGTTGAACGGCTTGGTGTACTGGTTGGCATAGGACAGGAAGATCTGCACGCCGCCCACCGTAAGCGCCCGTGATCACGCCCACGCAGCCGATCACAGCGACCACGGCATAGATGATGTTATTGATAAAGCGCGTACCGGGGTTGGAGAGCGAACCCATAAACTGCGCGCGCTCGCCCGCGGTGTAGAGCTCGGCATTGAGGGCATCGAAGCGCTGCTGGGCGTTAGGGCCATAGGCAAAGGCGTCGACAAGCTTTTGCTCGCCTACGTACTCCTCGATATGACCACCGAGCTGCCCTTGAATACGCTGCTGTGCCGTAAAGCTTTTGTTGGAAAGCTTGGCAATAGCACCAGCTGCAAAAATGGAAAGCGGCGTGATGAGTACCACCACGAGCGTCATGGTCAGGTTGATGGAAAGCATAAACGCGAGCGTGCCCACGATGGTAATAACACCGGTAAAGAGTTGCGTGAAGCCCTGCAGCAGGCCGTCACCCACCTGGTCGACATCGTTGACCACGCGGCTCATGAGGTCGCCGTGAGCATGGCTGTCGATAAAGCTGAGCGGCATGCGGCTGAGCTTGTCGCTCGCCTCCACGCGCATGTCGCGCACCGTTTCGTAGGACAGGCGGTTGACGCAGTAGCCCTGCAGCCACTGGAAGGCCGCGGCTCCCACCACGACGAGCGCGAGTTTGGTGACAAGCGGCAGCAGCGCGTCGAAGTCCACCTGCCCGACGGCAACGATCAGGTCGATGCCCTCGCCGATGAGAATGGGCGTGTAGAGCTGCAGAATCACGGAGATGGCGGCACTCAAAAACGATGCCACAAACGAGACGCGGTGCGGGCGAACATAGCCCAGCAGGCGGCGGGTCACCGCACCCACGGGATAGCGCTCGGGATCGCCGAGCTGGCGCGGACCGTCACCCAGGTCGTTGAGGTTATCGTTGCCGGACACGTTGGCCGTCATCGTGGCGACCGAACCGGAGGAAGTGTACGGATTCATTTAGCAGCCCTCCTTTGCGCAGACGGATGTGGGGACGGTCGGGGCGCCTGGGGCGGGCGCGGGCGCCGTACTCCCCTGCTGACCCTCGAGCTCCTCGCGGCGAAGCTGCGACTGGCAAATCTCGCGGTAGAGCTGGCAGGTCGTGTAGAGCTCATCGTGCGCGCCCAGGCCCGCGACCGAACCGTGGTCAAGTACGCAGATCATATCGGCGTCGCGCACGGTCGAAACGCGCTGGCTTACGATCACCGTAGTCAGCGGCAGCCCGCCC
>CAJJYO010000290.1 GCA_905197385.1 uncultured Collinsella sp. | reverse complement strand
GACTAGGCGTTTAAAAACGTCCCCAATGACTAGGCCGCTTGCCTGCGATTTTTGACCGTTGGGCGGGCTTGCCACCCTTGCCGCAAAAACGTTTTTGCATATCGGGTACAACGTGCTTTACGTGAGTAAAGTGCGCGCCGCGTCCATGTGTCGCGTTTTTAAAGGAGGCCCCATGCCTGGTGTTACCCCTGCAGAAGTTTTGTCCAACTTTGGTATTACGCTGGTCGAAGATCCCGCCGAGAATCAACCCCGTCTGCTGGTCGATCTACCCGCCGCGGAGCTCGTCGAGCACGCTATCCGCCGCGAAGAAGGCCGCATGGCATCCAACGGCGCGCTGGTGATTGAGACGGGGGAGCGCACCGGCCGTTCACCCAACGATCGCTTTATCGTTGACACCCCCGATGTTCACGACAAGATTGCCTGGGGCGCGGTCAACTGCCCGCTGTCCGTCGAGAGCTATGAGGCCATCAAGGCCGGCATCGTCGACTATCTCAACGAGCGCGACGTGTTCGTCACCCGCGGCATGGCAGGCGCCGACCGCAACCACACACGTCGACTGCTCGTTGCCTGCGAGCGGGCCAGCCAGGCACTCTTTATCAAGCAGATGCTCGCCCGACCGCTTGCCCGCGAAATCGCGCGCACCGGCGAGCCCGACTTCTGCGTGCTCGCAGCGCCCGGTTACCAGTGCGACCCCGCCATCAAGGGCCTCAACTCCAGCGCTGCGGTGGTCATCAACTTCCAGGAACGCGTGATTCTGGTCGCCGGCACCGGCTACTCCGGCGAGATTAAAAAGTCGATCTTTAGCGTCATGAACTATCTGCTGCCCGTCGAGGACGACGTGCTGCCCATGCACTGCTCGGCCAGCATGGATCCCGTCACGCACGAGACCGCCGTGTTCTTTGGCCTGTCCGGCACCGGCAAGACCACGCTTTCGGCCAATCCCACGCGCCTGCTGATCGGCGACGACGAGCACGGTTGGTCCGACATGGGCATCTTCAACATCGAGGGCGGCTGCTACGCCAAATGCGAGGGCCTGGACGCCTTCCACGAGCCCGAGATCTTCAACGCTGTCCGCTTTGGCGCGATCTGCGAAAACGTGGTGCTCGACGAGAACCGCAAGCCCAACTACGATGACATCTCGATCACGCACAACACGCGCGTGGCCTATCCCGTGGAGCACATTCCTAACGCGTGGACTAAGGGCATGGGCACCACTCCGAGTGTCGTGCTGTTCCTGACTTGCGACGCTTTTGGCGTGCTGCCGCCCATCTCACGCCTGACGGCCGATGCCGCTATGTACCACTTTGTGACGGGCTTTACGGCTAAGATTCCCGGCACCGAGGTCGGCGTCACCGAGCCCACGCCCACGTTCTCTTCGCTGTTCGGCGAGCCGTTTATGCCGCTCGACCCCATGGTTTACGCCAAGATGCTTGGCGAGCGCATTGCCGACGGCCGCACGCGCGTGTACCTGGTCAACACCGGCTGGATTGGCGGCGGCTACGGCGTGGGTCATCGCATCGAGCTGGCCTACACGCGCTCGCTGGTCGCGCGCGCCCTCGACGGCACCATCGAGGACAGCGAGTTCGTGCACGACGACATCTTTAACGTTGACATTCCCACGACGTGCCACGGCGTGCCCGATGGCATCCTGGTGCCGCGCCAATACTGGCAGAGCACCGCGCGCTACGACGAGGCCGCGCA
Source organism: uncultured Collinsella sp. (assembly GCA_905197385.1). GTDB lineage: Bacteria > Actinomycetota > Coriobacteriia > Coriobacteriales > Coriobacteriaceae > Collinsella. The sequence continues at coordinate 11 of CAJJYO010000290.1, read as the reverse complement.
CAACCTGGCGG
>CAJJYO010000289.1 GCA_905197385.1 uncultured Collinsella sp. | reverse complement strand
CGCATCGGGCTGGGCCGCGGTGACTTTGGAGGACTTGGCCGTGGCCGGCGCACTCTCCCCTGCTGCCTCGGCAGCGGCGCGGGCCGCGAGGTCCTCGCGCTTGTAGAGGTAGTAGTCGTAGTCGCCGTCGTAGACCGTGACCTTGCCATCGCGGATGTCAATGATGCGGTTGGCAACGGCGCGCACCAGGTGCTCGTCGTGGCTGATCAGCACGATGGTGCCGGGGAAGTTTTGCAGGGCGTTTTCGATTGATGCCGCGCACAGTTATGCCACGGCTGACGATAGCGGCGATGCGGCTTATGATGCGTTGATTGCCGACCCCGATGTCGACGTAATCTACTTGGCTCTTCCACATGGCATGCATGCGCATTGGGTCTGTCGGGCACTGCGCGCGGGAAAGGCCGTGCTGTGCGAAAAACCGGCCGTTTTGAACGAAGAAGAGGCTCTCTCGATTGCCTCCACCTCTCGCGAGCGCGGCGTGCTGTTTATGGAGGCGATGAAAAATCGGTTTTGTCCGATGCGTACTCGCGTGAAGGGCTTGCTTGCGTCGGGCGAGCTCGGCCGTATCGTCTCGATTGAAAGCGTGCAAAAACTCGATTATGGTGAGCCCCCTTCGAGTTATCTGCTCGACCCGTTGCAGGGTGGCTGTCTATATGACATGGGCTGCTATGCGGTCGGTTGGTTTGAGGATTTGCTCGCGGGCGCGTGCGAGGTTTCGTCCCGTGAAGTTCGCTGGCGTGACGTATCGGGCGGCCGCGTCGATTGGGCCGACGAGGTCCATATGAGCGTCGGCGGTATACCCATTCATATGGTGTGTGACGGCAAAGCAGCATACGAAAGCCGCTTAACGATTGCCTGCGAGCGGGGTTCGTTGGAAATCGAGCGCCTCCATCGCCCCGAGCTCGCCCATGTGAAGTACTCCGACGGACGAATGCTCGAAATAAATGCCCCGTTTGAGGTCGATGATTTCTACGGCGAAATCCAGCATGCGACCCAGCTCATCCGGGCGGGGAAACTCGAGAGTCCCGTCATGCCCCTTGCCGCCACACAGCGCTGCGCGCGCATTATCGATGCAATCCGTCTAGCCCTCTAGGACTTGGCGCTGACGCGTAGGGGATCATGACGCCGGCGACCGTGGTGCTTGGTGGCCCGCATCTCTGATGCCCCTTTTATAAGTTGCGGTGGAATAGTTCCTGTTTGCGGCAGAATAGGGGCCAAACAGGAACTATTTCACCGCAACTGATGAGGGGGAGCTGGAGATGCTGACGATTGGGTGTCATCTTTCGACGACGAAGGGCTATCGGGCAATGGGGGAGACGGCGCTATCCATTGGCGCCAACACCTTTGCATTCTTTACGCGCAACCCGCGCGGCGGCAAGGCGAAAGATCTTGACATGGATGACGTGGCGGCCCTGCGCGAGCTTATGGAGCAAAACGACTTTGGCCCGCTCGTGGCTCATGCCCCGTATACCTATAACCCCTGCTCGGCCAAAGAGCGGGCGCGCGAGTTTGCCTTGGAGGCAATGGCCGAGGACTTACAGCGTCTGGAAGCGCTGCCCGGCAACTACTACAACTTCCATCCCGGTGCGCATGTGGGGCAGGGGACTGATGCCGGCATTCAGATGATCGTCGACACCCTGTGCCAGGTGATGTTTGAGGGGCAGCAGACGACGGTGCTGCTCGAGACCATGGCAGGAAAGGGTACCGAGGTGGGCCGTAGCTTTGAAGAGCTGGCTCGCATTATCGGGGGT
>CAJJYO010000288.1 GCA_905197385.1 uncultured Collinsella sp. | reverse complement strand
TGCGCTTGTTGTAATGGTGGCGCAGCACGGGCTCAAACAGATGTAGATGCTTGGCAAAGGCCGCCGAGCCAATGGCGAGCACGGTAAAGATGAGCACGCGCATGGGCACCTCGACCTGGTTAATCGCGGCGGCGCCGGCCGAAAGCATGATGCACCAGGCATAGATGAGCAGCGCGGCCTGTTTTTGGTTGTAGCCTTCTTGGATCAGGCGGTGGTGGATGTGGCCCTTGTCGGCCTGCCCGATGCTAATGTGGGCGCGCTTGCGGCGCACAATGGCGCTAAACGTGTCGATGATGGGCACGCCGGCAACGATGAGCGGGATGATAAGCGAGGTGAGTGCGGCGGTGCGGCTCACGTTGAGCAGCGAGATGGAGCCCAGCGCAAAGCCCAGAAGCAACGACCCCGAGTCGCCCAAGAAGATGCTTGCGGGGTTGAAGTTGTAGCGCAAAAAGGCCAGACAGGCGCCAAAGAGCGCAATGGAGAGCGCGGCGGCGTCGATGCGGCCCGAGAGCACGGCCATCGAAAACATGGTGAACGATGCGATGCCGCAGATGCCCGTGGCCAAGCCGTCGAGGCCGTCGATGAGGTTAATGATGTTGGTGAATGCCACCAGATAGATCACGGTAATGGGGTAGGCGAGCCAGCCGAGCATAATCTCGCCGGGAGCAAACGGGTTGACGATGACGCCGATCCGCAGGCCGCCCATGCAGGCGATAAGCGCGGCGAGGACCTGTCCGGCCAGCTTTTGCTTGGGCGTGAGCTGGAAGACGTCGTCGATAGCGCCGGTCGCAAAGATAACGGTAAAAGAAAGCGCAAGTATGGGGTAGCTGATGTGCAGACGGGGGTGGGGCACCAAAACGGGCGGCCAACCCAGGTACCAGGTGCCTAGGATTTGCACAGTGCAGGCGACGACCAGGCCCAAAAACACCGCCGTTCCGCCCAAACGCGGGATGGGCTTGGTGTTGATGCGGCGCTTAGAAGGATAGTCGACGGCATCGAGCTTAATTGCCAAGCGCTTGACCAGGGGCACCGCGAGGAAGGTCGTGATAAAGGCCGCCGCTGCCACGCATAGATACGGTATGTAGCTCGGGGATGAAGCCATGAATCTAAAAACCGCCAAGCGTCGAAGGAAAAGGTCAGAAGAACGCCATGCGCAAAGGGCATAGCCGAACCATAATACTCGACCAAGGGGGGTGCATGGAATTGCACGCAGCGATAATCACGCGCTTACCAGATATTGGGATGTTGTCGATGGCTTGTCGGGATGCCGGCGGGGATCCATATGGACTGTAATGGTGATTTTCGGCAAAAGAAAACCACCCCCCACGTTACGAAAATGAACCCACCTAAAACAGGTGGGTGCCCTCATCGACTGTTCCAGCGTCCTTAACAACGAAGGATACCTGTACTAGGTACGACTGTGTGGGCTCCCTAAATAAACGCGACGGTTCACCCAGTTGCTCCGCGGGGGGCGGAATACCTACATCATAAAGCGGCACTTTATCGATTCCAGTCTTGACATTACAAAAATCGTGTCGGACGATTACGGCGCCTTAGGGACGGAGCCGTCTACGCGGTCTGGCCCTTTACGTTTGAGCTGCTGAATTGTTGTTTTGGAGCATGTTTTTATGCCGACGTCGTTGACCGAACTTTTTTCGCCCGCCTGCCATTTGTGTCCGCGCCGTTGCGGTGCGGCGCGCGATGAGGGCGCGCGCGGCGTATGCGGTGCTAACGACACGCTCAGGGTGGCCCGCGCG
>CAJJYO010000287.1 GCA_905197385.1 uncultured Collinsella sp. | reverse complement strand
CCCGTGATGGTGAACCCGCGCACCCAGCCGCGACCGATGTGCTTGCCAACAAGACCCAGGCCCGCAGGACCATCGCCGTCGGCGCCCTCGGCTTGCAGCGACACGCCGCGGCCGTGACGCTCGATCAGCATAATGCGGCGCAAGTCCTCGTCAGTCTCGGGACGAACCATGCCCGTGATGGCCTTGCCCGGCACCACGTCAATCACGGCCTCGCCCGGCTTAAAGGCATAGTCGAATACGTCGAGCGAAAGATTCGGCAGCTTAACGGAGGCGCGCAGCTCATCGGCAAGGGCCGCAACCTCGGCCATCTCGGGTGCGATCTCGCCCACAAAGGTGCCGTCCTGCGCCACCAGGGCACCGGCGGCATATACGCGATGCGGAGCCGCGGCAAACGTCAGGTCGTTGAGCACCAGCAGGTCGGCACGCTTGCCCGGGGCAATCGCACCGCGGAGCTCGTGCGGGTCGCGGCAGCCGTGATCCAGGCCAAACGCCTCGGCCGTGGAGAGGGACGCCATGGAGATGGCGACCACCGGGTCGATACCGGCCTCAATCGCCACGCGGCAGGCATTGTCGATCATGCCGGTTGCAAGCGCATCGGAAGGGGCACGGTCGTCAGTCGCAAAGCAGCAGCGGCGGGCGCGCGCTGGATTCTCCAGCAGCATCGGGGACAAATTGGCCAGGTCGTGGCTGCACGTGCCCTCACGCAGCATCACGTACATGCCGCGGGATAGCTTGTCGAGCGCCTCCTCGGGAATCGTCGACTCGTGGTCGGCGATAATGCCCGCTGCGGCATAGGCGTTGAGGTCCTTTCCGGCAACGAGCGGCGCGTGGCCGTCAACCTGCTTGGACGGCGTCTGGTTGGCAGCATCGATGCGAGCGCAGGTCTCGGGGTCGGCCATAAAGACGCCCGGCAGGTTCATCATTTCGCCCAGACCAAAGACATCGCCCGGATGCTCGGCAAAAAACGCCTGCATATCGGCAGCCGAAATAACGGCACCGGCCTGCTCGTCGGGCAGCGCGGGCACGCACGAAGGCATCATGTACTTGATGGAGATGGGTGCGCGGCGGCCGTCCTCGATCATAAAGCGCAAGCCGTCGAGACCGGCAACATTGGCAATCTCGTGGCTGTCGGCAATGGCGGTGGTAGTACCGCGCGTCGCGGCCATGCGAGCATACTCGGCGGGACGGATGTTCGAAGACTCGATATGCAGATGCCCATCAATAAAACCGGGAGCGAGATAGCGACCCTGGCAGTCGATGACCTCAGTTGCCTCGTAGGTGCCAGCGGCATCGTCGCGACCATCGTAGAGCACGCCGACGATCACACCGTCCTTGACGGCAACGCTACCGGGCGCCACACGCTGGCCATACACGTCGACGATCTGCGCATTGGTAAACAGCGTGTCGACGGGCACGCGGCCCTCGGCGGCCTCGATCACAGTCCTCATGACCTCAACGGACATACATACTCCTTTAACCGTAGAAAAAGGCTGCGGAGCGGACAGGCCTTCACCGCAGCAAACCAATAGCCATTGTATGCCCAAACGATGGGTCAACAATACGCCTCTCCGCTTAACGGCACACGCCGCTTGGCGCAATGGGGGCAGGTTACTTTGCACCGATGACAAGGAGTGCCCCAAAGTGCCGGCACAAAAGGAACGTCCCCAAGTGCCAACCACGGAAGCGCCGATGTTTTGGCAACGACAGCGAGCGGGCCGCATTTGAGACAAGGTGACGTGAAACGAAAGGGCGCTGACCTTCTGGTCGCGCC
>CAJJYO010000286.1 GCA_905197385.1 uncultured Collinsella sp. | reverse complement strand
CAACCATAAGGTCGTCGATGTTGCGGCCCGAGACCTGACCATAGTTGGGATCGCTGCGCACGGCAAAGTACACGTCGCCGTTATCGGCGGCGTAGGCGTGGCCCTGCTCGATGAGCGTCTTGATCATGGCGATCATGGGGCCGATCTCCTTGGTGGCGCGGGGGCGCACATCGGGATCGAGCACGTTGGCGGCGCGCATAACGCCGATAAACTTGTCAGAGAACTCCGTCGCAACCTCGGCGGCGGTACGGCCCTGCTCGTTGGCGCGCTTGATGATCTTGTCGTCGACATCGGTGAGGTTCTGGGCGAACGTGACCTCGTAGCCGCTCGCGATGAGCCAGCGACGAATTACGTCAAAGCTGATGAACGTGCGGGCGTTGCCGATGTGGATGTTGTCGTAGACCGTGGGGCCGCACACGTACATGCGGACCTTTCCGGACTCGATGGGCTGGAACTCTTCCTTTTTATGGGTAGCGCTGTTGTAGATACGCATTCGTTACTCCTTAACGGTTTTCTGTAGCAGGCAGACGGCCCAGGCGCCGATTCCCTCGCCCTGGCCTTCCCAACCGAGCTTTTCGGTCGTAGTGGCGGCGACGCCCACGTTTTCGACGTCAACGCCCAGGGCATGGGCAAGGTTGGCGCGCATGGCATCGCGGTGTGGGGTGATCTTAGGCTGCTGGCAGGCAATGGTGCAATCGGCATCGACAAACTCAAAGCCCAGCTCGCGCGCATAGTCCATCACGCGAGCGAGCAGCACCATCGAATCGGCACCCTCATAGGCGGGGTCGGTATCGGGGAATAGCTTGCCGATGTCTCCCCCGCGGCAGGCGCCCAGAATGGCGTCGGCTAAGGCGTGCGCGAGCACATCGGCATCCGAGTGACCCAGCAGGCCGCGCTCGTAGGGAATGTCGACCCCGCCGATGATACATCGACGCCCCTCCACCAAACGGTGGACGTCGTAGCCGTGGCCAATGCGCAGGTTACTGAACATGGGGAAGGTCCTCTCCCTCGGCCATGCGACCGAGCAGAATCGCGGTTACGGGACGCAGGTCCTCGGGCACCGTCACCTTAAGGTTATCGCGCGGGCTCTGGACGCAGCGGACGCGCCCACCCATGCGCTCGACCAGCGACGAATCATCGGTACCGATAAAGCCCTCGGCAATCGCCGCGGCATGGGCGCGCTTCATAGCATCGACGCTAAAGATCTGCGGCGTCTGCGCGGCCCAATAGAGCTCACGCGGCGGCGTCTCGACGATATTATCGCCGTCAACGATCTTGAGCGTGTCGATCGCGGGCTGGCCGCACACGACACCGTCGAGAGCACGGTCGCTCACGAGCACGTCGATAGCGTGGTCGATGGCCTCGGTCGTAATGAGCGGACGAGCGCCATCGTGAATGGCGACGTATTCAAAGCCCGCCGGAACCGCATGCACGCCGGCACGGGTGGAATCCTGACGGGTATCGCCGGCATCGGCAAAGCTGATGGGCGTGTCATAGTCAAACGGGTCGATGGCCAGGCGGCGCATCTCGGCAACCCACCACGATGTGGCCGACCTTGTCGCTACGATCGAACGCGCGGATGGACCAGCTCATAAGCGGACGGCCCGCTACATTGACGAGCTGCTTGCCACCGGGATTACCAAAGCGCTGGCCGCTGCCACCGGCAACGACCACGGCGCATACGGGCGCCATTATGCGTTCCCCTGTTTGGTGCCCTTCATGCGGTACAGGGAGTCCGCAAGAATGGCAGGGTTGTTAACGCCAAAGGCGCCC
>CAJJYO010000285.1 GCA_905197385.1 uncultured Collinsella sp. | reverse complement strand
TTTCTTTTTCGACTAGGGTGGGCGACTGCGTTTTGTCCACTTGGGAAGGAGCGATCCTATGCCCCAGAACATCTTCGGTACCGATGGCGTCCGTGGCGTCGCCAACGCCGACCTCTCGTGCGACCTCGCGTTTCGCCTTGGCCGTGCGGCGACCAAGTTCCTTGGTCCGGACATTTGCATCGGTCGCGACACGCGTCTTTCGGGCACCATGCTCGAGAGTGCTCTGACCGCCGGCATTATGGCCGAGGGCGGCCGTCCGCACTGCTGCGGCGTTATCCCTACGCCGGCCGTGGCGCTGCTCACCGTCCAAAACGAGCTCGACGGCGGCATCGTCATCTCCGCTTCGCACAATCCGCCGGAGTTCAACGGCATCAAGTTCTTTAGCCGCAAGGGCATGAAGCTTCCCGATGCTGTCGAGGAAGAGATCAGCGCCTGGGTCATGTCCGAGGAGGCCATGGCTGCCGATACGCTGCCGACCGGTGCCGGTGTGGGTCACATCATCAAGATGAAGGACGCTCGCAAGGCATATGTCGACCATGCTATTAGCACCCTCGACGGCCTTAAACTCGACGGTCTGGTTGTTGCCGTCGACTGCGGCCACGGCGCTTCCTGCCAGACTACACCCGCCGCGCTGCAGCGCCTGGGTGCTACGGTCCATGCCATCAACACCGATTACTGCGGCACCGACATTAACGTCGAGTGCGGCTCCACTCATCTTGAGCCCCTGCGTGAGCTCGTACTGCGTACCCACGCTGACATCGGCCTGGCCCACGATGGCGACGCCGATCGCGTGCTGTTCGTGGACAGCGAGGGCAACGAGATCGATGGCGACTATATCCTGGCCATCTGCGGCTCTGACCTGGCCGCTCGCGGCAAGCTCGCCAACTCCGAGATCGTCTCGACCGTTATGTGCAACCTGGGCTTCTCCATCGCCATGAAGGAGCAGGGCTTTGAGATGGTGCAGACCGCCGTGGGCGACCGCTACGTTTTGGAGCGCATGCTCGCGGACGGCGCTGTCATCGGCGGCGAGCAGTCCGGCCACATCATCTTCCTGGAGCACAACACCACCGGCGACGGCTTGGTGACGGCCCTGCAGCTTCTGGCCGTGCTTAAGCGCACCGGCCGCACCCTCACCGACCTTGCCGGCATCATGAAGAAGTACCCGCAGGTGCTTGTCAACGTGCATTCGGACAACAAGGCCGGCCTGGACGATTGTCAGCCCATTTGGGACGCCGTCGCTGTCGCCGAGAAGGAGCTCAATGGTCGCGGCCGTATCCTGGTGCGCCCGAGCGGTACCGAGCCGCTGGTTCGCGTTATGGCCGAGGCCGAGACACACGAGCTGACCCAGCGCGTTGTCGACGACATCGTCGAGGTTGTCAAGCGCGAACTTCCCTAATGGTCAATAACGGGTGCCAAGTGGTAAACTGTTAAGGCTATTTTGATTGATTGGTATGTCCGAGGGGGAGCATGTTCACTAAAGTCCTAAGGTCTTTTGGTATGCGTGGTCGAGTCCTTACGCTGGATGCTCCCATCTCGGGCGATGTCATTCCGCTTTCCGAGGTAAACGACCAGACGTTTGCCACTGGCCTTTTGGGTCAGGGCGTGGCGATTCAGCCCACGGGCACACGTGTGATCGCGCCGGCGGATGCTAAGGTCGAGGCGATTTTTCCCACGGGTCATGCCGTTGCGCTTAACACGGTCGATGGCTTGGACGTGCTTATTCACGTTGGTTTGGACACTGTTCAGCTCGAGGGCAAGCACTTTACCGTACATGCGCAAGTGGGTGACATCGTCCATAAGGGCGAT
>CAJJYO010000284.1 GCA_905197385.1 uncultured Collinsella sp. | reverse complement strand
TCCCCATCGTCTAGCGGCCAAGGACGCCACCCTTTCAAGGTGGATATCGCGGGTTCGAATCCCGCTGGGGGCACCATTTAGATCGAGAAGCCCGTTACCCCTGTGGTGACGGGCTTTTTTCTTCTCCAACGCCGGGATTCGAACCCCGAGGGCATTAAATCACACTGTCATCCAAGGGGCCTTGGGCAAAAAATAGCAAATATGAGTACTGTTACCATTTTAGTAACAGCGATTTCACGCCTTCAGAAGGCGATTTAGACGTCAGGCGTCCTACGGCGGAGGAATTGCAGACGTTTATCGGCTAAGTACTTGGACATATGTTGCGTAACACTGTATATTTTGCAAATGAATAATGCTACAGGACTTATGACAGTACTCATATTTGACGTTTTTTGCCCACAGCCCCTTATACCTAGGCAAATCGGCGGCAAAACGGGCTTCAAAGCGTCCTTCGCAATCAAAAAGCCGGGGCCCGCATGATGCGGACCCCGGCTCAATACCGTGACGATATTTCAGTTACGCTCTACACGTAGAACAGGATGTCGTCGTAGGTCGGAACCGGCCAGTAGTCGGCGGCCACGATCTCCTCCATTGCATCCACGGCGGCGCGTAGCGTATCCATAGCGGGAACGACCTCGTGTGCATACGCATTGGCCTGCTCCTGACCATCGAGAGCTTCGGCCTTCTGATGTACGGCGTCGAGCGCCTTGATGGAGTCGTTGATGGCGGTGATACCGTTGCAGAGCTTGTTGAGCGTGTTCTGCTCGCACTGCATGGCGGCCTCGGCACCGGCGGCACGAATAGTCTCAAGGCCCTTAGCGACCTTGGTGGCATAGGCGGTAATGACCGGGCGATAGGTACGACGCGCCTCGCGAACCATCGTGGTGGCCTCGATGTTCATGAGCTTGTTGTACTTCTCGAGTTTGCAGTCGTAGCGGCACTGGGCCTCGGCCTTGGTCAGGACACCCGTCTCCTCAAAGAGCGCGATGGCCTTATCGGAAACAAAGGCGGGCAGGGCGTCGGCCGTGGTCTTGTTGTTGGCAAGGCCGCGCTTCTCGGCCTCGACGGGCCACTCGTCGGAGTAACCGTCGCCGGAGAACAGGATGCGCTGGTGATCGGTCAGCACCTTCTTGCAGTACTCAAGCGCGGCGTCCTGGAACTTATCCTCGGGCGTACCCTCAAGCGCGTCGGCGAAGGACTTGAGCGACTTGGCCACGGCGGCATCGAGCACCAAGTTGGAGTCGGAGACGTTCTGCTCGGAGCCGCAGGCACGGAACTCGAACTTGTTGCCGGTGAAGGCAAACGGGGAGGTGCGGTTGCGATCGGTGTTGTCCTGCATCAGCTTGGGCAGGGTATCGGCGCCCAGGTCGAGCACGCCGCGCGTGGCATGGACGGAAGCCTTGCCATCGATGATCTTCTCGACGACCTCGGTAAGCTGGTCGCCCAGGAAGATGGACATAATCGCTGGAGGAGCCTCGTTGGCGCCCAGACGATGGTCGTTGCCGGCCGAGGCAACGGAGGCACGCAGGAGCTCCTGATAGTTATCGACGGCCTCGATCACCGCGGTGAGGAAGACGATGAACTGCAGGTTGTCGAGCGGGGTGTCGCCCGGATCGAGCAGATTCTCGGACTCGGTGCCAAGCGACCAGTTGTTGTGCTTGCCCGAACCGTTGATGCCCTCGAAAGGCTTCTCGTGCAGCAGGCAGACCAGGTCGTGGCGGGAGGCAATGAGCTTCATCTTCTCCATCATGACCAGATTCTGGTCGATGGCCTCGTTGACCTCGCCGTAGACGGGGGCGAGCTCATGCTGGCAGGGAGCGACCTCGTTGTGCTTGGTCTTGGCGG
>CAJJYO010000283.1 GCA_905197385.1 uncultured Collinsella sp. | reverse complement strand
CCGAAGCGAGCCGCGTGGCCGACGCCTCGTGGGTGCGCGACGGCAAGATCGCATGGGACTGGTGGAACAACTGGGGCGTCTACGGCGTCGATTTCAAGTCGGGCATCAATACCGAAACCTATAAGTATTTCATCGATTTCGCCGCCGCCAACGGCATCGAGTACGTGGCGCTCGACGAGGGGTGGGGCGTGCGCGACGGCGACGTCATGCACGTCGTGCCGGAGATCGACCTGCCGGAGATCGTCTCCTACGCCCGCGAGAAGAAGGTGGGCATCATCCTGTGGGTGGTGGCCAAGGTGCTCGACGACAAGGGATCGGTTGCCGTGGACAAGGGCAGTCGCGCACTGGGCAAGCAGCTCGGCAAGACGCGCGGCATGTTCAAGGCCTTTAAGGACGAATACCAAAAGGCGAGCGGAGGCTCGTCAAAAGCTACAAAATAGCGACGTACCAAACGATGGGAGGCAAGCCGGAGACCTGTTGCTCCGGCTTGCTGTGTTTATGGGGGAGGGCATATGCGCCAAAACGGATCCAACTTAAACGGGCGTTCGGGTGCGCGTCCGACGGCGCGCCGCGATTTGGGGCAGCTGCCCAGCGGTCAGCGCAAGCGTCACCGTAAGCCCGGCGCGATGTACCTCAACCATAGCCGCGGGTTTAGCGACCGCAGTGCGCGCATCGGCAACAGCCGTACGCCCCGTCGTTCGTCTCGCCTGCCCTACGCGCTCATCGCCGTGGGTTGCGCGCTCGTGCTGTTTATCGCTGCCGTCGTGGGCTACGTCAACCGCAGTGTGGACGTGGAGCTCAACGGCCAGAAGACCGCGGTGCGTGTGGGCTCTACGCTGCAGAATCTCATCGATGACCAGGAGTTGACTGACACCTACGACGCAGGCGACCTGCTGGCCGTCGATGACAGCGTGCTCAAGCGCCATGGGGGCGAAAAGCTGTCGGTGAAGGTCGACGGCAAGCGCGTGAAGCAGGGCAAATGGGATAGCCGCGAACTCGAGGGCGGCGAGAAGGTGACGGTCAAGGATGGCCGTAACACTTACGAGAAGCACGAGGTTCAGGCTACGGTTATCGAGCCCAAGCTCAAGGTCGAGGGCACGGGCGCTATCGAGTATGTGCAGACATGGGGTGTCCAGGGCCGATCCGAGGTGTGGGTTGGTGAGCAGTCGGGCAAGACGCAAGACCGCGGCGAGGTTGTGCCCGCCACCGATTGCGTTGTTGCGTGCGCCAGCGTGGCGCCCAAGGGCAACAAAAAGTACGTGGCACTGACGTTTGACGAGGGTCCGAGCGGCGCCACCAAACAGATCTTGCAGGTGCTCAAGGAAAAGGGCGTCACCGCGACGTTCTTCCTTTCGGGCGATGCGGCCGAGGCCTCGCCTGCCACGGCCAAGGCGATTGTCGACGCCGGGTGCGAGATCGGATCCAACAGCTACAGCGACGATTCGCTCAAGGGTCAGGACCGTGAGGCGGTACGCGAACAGATCACGAAAGGCACCGATGCGATTAAGTCGGCGACCGGCGTGAAGACGATGCTGCTGCGTGCTCCCTACGCTGCCTTTGACGAGCAAGACTGGATTGATGCGATGGACCTGGTCTCCGCCGTGGTCTCGTGGAATATCGACTCGGGCGATTGGCTGCTCAACGGTGCCGACGAGCAGGTCTCGACGGTGCTCGATTCGGTGACGCCGGGCAATATCGTGCTGCTCACCGATAGAGACGAATGCGCCGGGCAGACGCTCGAGGCGCTGCCGCAGATTATCGATGGCCTTGTCGCCGACGGCTACAAGATCGTGACGCTCAGCGACCTGGTCAAGACGGACACGGCATTGAGCAAAAAGCTCACCTCGCTCACCAAGGTTTCCA
>CAJJYO010000282.1 GCA_905197385.1 uncultured Collinsella sp. | reverse complement strand
ACACCGCCGGATGGAGCCTGCAACCAGACTTGAACTGGTGACCTCTTCGTTACCAACGAAGTGCTCTACCGACTGAGCTATACAGGCACTTGACGGGTGGGAGCTATAGGATTCGAACCTATGTAGGCAGAGCCAACGGGTTTACAGCCCGTCCCCATTAACCACTCGGGCAAACTCCCAATCGTTCAAGTATCCGCAGGTCCTTTGGTCTTTTGGACCGCCGCCCCCGCGAACGAAGAAGATAATACGATGCCACCTTGGGGGCTGTCAACGAAAACCTCTAGATACACGGTGCCGGGCGTATCTATATACCTTTGACCTGCGCTTTTGTTGAGTTTGAATATGAAGAGCGGTGGATTTGGTCGTTGTGGCTACGTTTCCCAAGGTAATACTTTGGTGTGGTGGAGTATTCTTATTGACTACGTCTCCGTGACGGACCCATTCGCACCTATATATGTTGCAGACGATGGTTTTCGGCGGCTTCCTGATTCATCTCAATCTGTAACAGTAAGAACGGTTTTCCTCCCCTACCTGTTATAGATCGAGACATTTCAAAGTGGTCCCGGTCATTGTCTCAATCTGTAACATCTAGACCGATATTTCCCTTCTAACTGTTACAGATTGAGATAAATGGACGGACCCTCAACCTTCCGTCTTGATCTGTAACAGTAAGAGGTCTTTTCCGCCTTTATCTGTTACAGATCAAGACAATTCTCGGCGGCTTCCTGATTCATCTCAATCTGTAACAGTAAGAACGGTTTTCCTCCCCTACCTGTTATAGATCGAGACATTTCATAGTTGTCCCGATCAGGAGCTCACGGCGTCTCGTCCATCTCCTACGCCGACTACGTCATCGCCATGGTCGACGAGGCCGAGCGCACGGGCTCCGATGCCCACGTGGGCGAGGGTCTCTATCGGCTCTATCGCTCGCTCGTGAACGTGCGCCCGCCTACGGAAATCTCCGATGAGTACCTGCGCATCGAGGACGCTTACTTGCAGGGACGCCTGCAGGAGCGCGGAATCGCCGAGGCACGTAAAGCGGAATCCGTAGGCGGACTCTTGCTGTGGCGCGGGGATATCACGCGGCTTCGCACGGACGCCATCGTGAACGTTGCCAACTCTCAGAGGCTAGGATGTGATCCTGCCGATTTTTGGGTAACCACCCACTCGGCGTAGTCGTTATAAATGTACTTGTGCTCCCAGATGCCATCAGCTGAGCCTGTGCACTCGTCAATCTGGCAGTCGTGGTAGAGGTCGTCCGCGAAGCCCTCAATTACGTCCAACAACTCGAGGCGCTCGGTGTACTTCGCAGGGATTCCGCTAAAGCCCAGTCTCGCCCCGAGAATGTTGCCGCACACCGCGCCGGTGGAGTCCGAGTCACCGTTGTGGTTCACGGCAGCAACGATCCCCGCCTCGAAGTCGTGCTCGTGTCGCAGTGCACAGAATACGGCTATGGCCAGCGTCTCCTCGGCCACCCATCCCTCGCCGAGCTCGTGGATGCAGTCAAGGTCGACCTTGGAGGAGTTGGCGAGACGCAGCGCGTGCATAAGAAGGCCTTGCAGTTCCTTCACATGTTTAGCATTCGGATAGGCTTCGGGAAGCGCGCCCAACGCACCCATGACAGCTTCGCGCACGCTGCAACCTGGCTTGTGCGTCAGCATGCTCACAATCACCGCGAGCGCTCCGGCGGGCAGCCAGCCCAACGCGTGGCCGTGCGTGAGGGCAGCACACTCCGCGCCAAGCCGGAGGGCGTCGGCATAGCCGCTGCAGTGGGTGCCATCTTCAGGGTCAAGGTAGAGCCCTGCCGGAGCCACGCGCATCACGCCGCCACAGCCCTTGCTGCTGTTGACGGGGCGCTCGGTCGTCCCCTCGCACCCCTCCGCGCAGGCGGAGAGGCACGTGTTCCCCGGCGCGCGCTGCTCGAAG
>CAJJYO010000281.1 GCA_905197385.1 uncultured Collinsella sp. | reverse complement strand
GACGAGCCGGGCAACGACCTGGATACCGACATGCTCGCGATTGTCGAGGACCTGCTGGACGGCTGGTCCGGCACGCTGATCCTGGTGACGCACGACCGCTTTTTGATGGAGCGCGTGACCGACCAGCAGTGGGCGCTGCTCGACGGCCACCTGACGCATATGCCCGGTGGCGTGGACCAGTACCTGCGCCTGTGCAACGCTACCGCCGAGGGCGAGCCCGTGGGCGCGCCGAGCGCCAAGACCGGCACGTTCGACACCGGTGCCGCGGCAGCTGCGGCCGAAAAGCCCAAGTCGAGCGGTCAGCCCAACGGCCTGTCCAACGCCGAGCGCCAGAAGCTCCGCCGCGAGGTGAGTTCGCTCGAGCGCAAGATGGAGACGCAGCGCACCCGCGTTGAGGAGGCCGAGGCAGCAATGGCCCAAGTCGATCCCACCAACTACACGGCGCTCGGCGAGCAGCAGGCAAAGATCGACGAGGCTCACGCCGCCATGGACGAGCTGGAGATGGCGTGGCTCGAGGCGAGCGAAAAGCTCGAGGGCGAGGAGTAGACGAGGATGATCAAGGCCGCATTTTTCGATATCGACGGCACGCTGCTGAGCTTTAAGACGCACCGGATTCCGGCGTCGGCGCAGCAGGTGCTCGATAGCTTTCACGAGCAGGGGATTGCGTGCGTGATCGCCACGGGTCGCCCGACCTACCAGATACCGGACTGGCTGTTCGACCTGGGTTGGAATGCGTACATTACGCTCTCGGGTCAGCACTGCTTTGATGCCGAGGGGGTTTACCGCAGCTGTCCGATCGATCCGGACGACGTCGCGGTGATTGTGGACCAGGTGGCGCAGGGGCGCTACGACTCGCTGTGCATGCAGGGCGAGAACTCGTTTGTGAACCGCCTGTCCGAGCGCGTGGTGACGGCTGGCAGCAACGCGGGAATCGTCTACCACGAGGAGCCGTTTGAGCACGCCTTTGACGCACCGGTCTACCAGTTCTGCGCCTTTGTGGACCCGGCCGACGAACATATCGTGACCGACGCCGTGTCGCATTCGCTCACCACGCGCTGGTGCGACCTGTTCTGCGACATTATTCCCGCTAACGGCGGCAAGGACCTGGGCGTGGCGGCGACGCTCGAGCGGCTTGGTATCGACGCGAGCGAGGCGATTGCCTTTGGCGACGGCGAGAACGACCTGTCGATGTTCTCGGCCGTGGGCACAAGTGTGGCCATGGGCAACGCGCAGGACACGGTGAAAGCTGCAGCGACCTATGTGACGACTGCCGTGGACGACGACGGCATCTACAACGCTGCGAAGCACTTTGGACTCGTGTAGCTGCGGGCCGGCACCTGGCACCTGGGGACATTCCTTGCGGGGCGTCCCCATTTTGTTTTCGTCCCGCACGTTTTGTGAAACGCGGCTAACTTTTAGGCAAAGTAGTAAGACATGGGCAACTTTTGCGGTAAAGTTAGCCGTGGAAAGTATCCAAAGGCTAACTAGCAATCATTGCGAAAGGCGGCCCATGGCCCTACGTGAATCCGGAGAAGACTATCTCGAATCGATCTACGTTCTGTCGCAACGTCAGGGCATCGTGCGCTCGATTGATGTTGCAGAGTACCTTGGCGTAACTAAGGCAAGCGTTTCAAAAGCTATGGCGACGTTGGAGAACAACGGCTACGTCGAAATGGGCAAGCGAGATGTTCATCTGACGGAGCGTGGTCTGGAGGTCGCTCGTCAAATGTGGGAGCGTCACTGCTTTTTCGTGGGGCTGCTGGAGGATGCGGGTGTTTCGGCTGAGGTCGCGTCGCAAGAGGGCTGCCACATGGAGCACTGCCTAAGCGAGGAAAGCTTCGAGAAGCTGAGGGCGATGCTGGGACGGGACGGTGCTTCGGCGCCAATAATGACCGACTAGCACTCCCGCAGCGGCGCGCCTCCCGCGCCGGAACG
>CAJJYO010000280.1 GCA_905197385.1 uncultured Collinsella sp. | reverse complement strand
CCCGCCACTCAACCAACCCTTCAGAAGTTGCGGTGAAATAGTTCCTGTTTTAGCGCTTCAAGCCTGCAAACAAGAACTATTTCACCGCAACTGACGGGGGCATCCGGAAGATCGACCAGAAACGAGGACCCGACATGATGGCAGACCATAAATCGGTGACCCGCATGCTCAAGACGGCACGCGGTCAGATCGACGGCATCCTGCGGATGGTCGAGGAGGACCGCTACTGCGTCGATATCTCCACGCAGCTCATGGCCACACAGGCGCTCCTCGCGCGCATTAACGCCGACGTGCTCAAGGCGCATATCGAGGGCTGCGTGACTTCGGCAATCGAATCGGGCGACGAAGACCTCAAAGCCGCCAAACTCGCCGAAATCGAACGCGTCGTCGACAAACTCTCCAAGTAATTGGGGCATTGGGGACAGGTACGTTTGCACCGTCTTGGTATTCCGGGGACAGGTATGTTTGCACCACATTGGTGCAGATTAACCTGTCCCCCTTGCTCTAAATCGGGTATAAAGGCGTGCAGCATATCGAACGAAAGGCAATTTGCATGAATGACTTTATGAAGGGTCGCAATGGTGCCGATGAACTCACCATCGTGATGGGTTTTGCCGGCATCGTCATCGCGATGATCGGATCGATAGCCCGCATCCAGTGGCTCAGCTGGATTGCCATCGCCGTAATCGTGATTGGCGTGCTGCGCGGCCTGTCCAAAAATATCGACGCACGTCACAACGAGAACGAGGCCTTTGTCGCCGCGACTGCAAACGTCCCCTGCCTGGGCAAATTCGTCGCCAGCTTGGGCGGCGGAACCGCAGCGGCCAGCACCTCACGCGCGGCCGGCACCAGTAAGGAAGACTTTGAGCGTGCCAAGCGCACGGCCAAGAAGATGTGGAAGGGCCGCAAGACCACGGCCTATCTCAAGTGCCCCAACTGCGGCCAGATGCTCTCCGTCCCCAAGGGCAAGGGCAAGATCCGCGTCACCTGCCCCAAGTGCCACGCCAAGATGGAGACGCGCTCCTAGCCGCCATACCATAGGACAAATAAAAGCCGAGGCCTCGCGCTGAGACCTCGGCTTTTTGTATGCGACAACGGAGCTGTCCCTTTGTCACACCTATGCTACGCCGTCGCGGGCCAGCTCCTCAGCCAGAGCTTCGGCTGGCATGGCCATAATCGCGTCGAGCTCGGCATCCACCTCGGGGATGCGCTTCACCTTGAGTTTGCACACCAGATCGCCGCGACACATCACGTGCATCGGCTCACGCAGAGCGCACAGGTCATCGAGCGGGTTCTCGCGCGTCACCAAGATATCGGCGGCCTTGCCGCACTCGATCGTGCCAGTCTCGCCGTCCAGCCCCAGCAGCTCGGCGTTGACTTGCGTAGCCGTATGCAGTGCGAAAGCGTTGCTCACGCCGACATACTTGGCAAAATAGGCCACCTCACGCCACATGTCGTACTGCGTCACGAACGGGCAGCTCGAGTCCGTGCCAAGGCCCACCTTAACGCCAGCTTCCAGTGCGGCACGGGCGCTCTCGATGATGCCCGAGCACACGATGTCGCCGTTCTTCTTTTGCGTATCGGTCGAATGGGTCTTTTCCGGGTCGAGCAATACAAACGGCAGCGCCGGGCTGATAGTGCAGGTCACACTCGGCGCACGCCCCTCGAGCTGTGTGCCCGCGGCGCCACGATACAGCTCCAAGATTTCGGGTGTCAACGGAGCGCCGTGCTCAATCGTGTCAACGCCGGCCTCAAGCGCGGCCTTCACGCCCTCGGTACTCTCGACATGGGCCATAACCGGAAGGCCCATATCGTGCGCCGCCTTGCATGCCGCCGCGGCAACCTCCACCGGCATACGCAGCACGCCCGGCTCGCCCACGACCTCCGCGTCGAGCACGCCGCCGGTGATCATCAGCTTGATGAGATCGGGCTTTTCCGCGGC
>CAJJYO010000279.1 GCA_905197385.1 uncultured Collinsella sp. | reverse complement strand
GAGGCCATGGACCTGGCCGAGTCGCTCGGTTTTGCCGCCACCGCCGCCCATGTGGGCGAGCGAGCCCAGGTAATCGTCGACGGTATCGAAGAGACCGAGGATGGCGCCGAGCTGATCGGCCATGCCTGGTTCCAGGCGCCCGATTCCGATGGCGCGGTGCATCTGGACGCCAGCGAGGCGTCCGTGGGCGATATTCTGACCGTCGAGTTTACCGATAGCTTCTGCTACGAGCTTATCGGTCATGTTGTGGAGTAGGAGAGCGTCGTGGCTAACGAGAGTAATAAGGAACTGACGAGTGTCTGGACGCCCGCCAACATCGTGACGTGCGTTCGCATCGTCTTTATCCCGGTGTTCATGATCGTGTCGGCGCTTTCTCACACGAGTGTTGCCTGTACGGATTGGAGCACCTTCGACGGCCCGCTCGCCGCCGCTGCCTTCATTCTGTATGTGATCCTGTCGTGCACCGATAAGGTCGACGGTTATCTGGCGCGTTCGCGCAACGAGATCACCGACTTCGGTAAATTCTTGGACCCCATCGCCGATAAGCTGCTCGTGTTCTCGGCCCTGCTGCTGTTCTTGGATTTTGGCGCAGTGACCGTGTGGTCCGTGTTCATTATCCTGTTCCGTGAGCTTCTGGTGAGCGCCCTTCGCATGGTCGCGAGTGCGGCCGGTGTGGTCGTTGCGGCCGATAAGCTCGGCAAGTACAAGACGGCAACCACGATGGTCTCCATTTGCGGTTACCTGTGCGTTTTTGCTATGGCCGGCTTGCACCTTGGCCCGGTGGCGCTAACGCTCGGCATCTACTCGGTGTCGCGCTTCCTGTACGCCGTTGCCGTTGTCCTGACCGTTATCTCGGGCGCCCAGTACTTCTGGAACTGCCGCAAGATCGTCTTTTCGGTCTAGGTCCTGGTGGGTATGACGGACTCTTTTGAGCAGATTTCCGCACACAACGAGGAGCTGGCGCGCGATATTGTCGAGCGCGCGAGCGCTCGGGGCGTGACGGTTTCGACGGCTGAGTCGCTGACGGCGGGTATGATGGCATCGACGATTGCCGATATCCCGGGCGCCTCGGCGGTGCTGCGTGGCGGTGCGGTGACCTATTGCGATGAGATTAAGCATCGCGTTCTTGGTGTTGAGCAGGAGACGCTCGACCGCTATACCGCGGTGTCGCATCAGACCGCGCGCGAGATGGCGGTGGGTTCGCTGGAGCTGTACCAGAGCGATATTGCAGTGAGCGCAACGGGTTATGCCGGCCCCGGCGGTGGCACTGAGGACGATCCGGCGGGCACTTTCTATATTGGCTGGGGGCATCGTTCCGCCGATGGGGGCGTGCCGGTCGTGGACTCTGTGCGCTGCCACTATGAGGGCGACCGTTCGTGTGTTCGTGCCCATGCGGTCACGGACGCATTGGGTCGCATTGCCCTTGTGCTCAACTCTATGGAATAGACGTGTTTTAAGGGGCCTCCGAGCCCCTTAATTGTGGAGATAGGGACCTTAGGCTCATTTGGCGTTTGTGCTGGTTGTAGATGTATTTTTGCCTGCCTTGTTCATATTTGGTCCTTTGTGGTCAAGCATTTGGTCAGTGTTTGGTCGGCGTTTGGTCGGGTTTTGGAAAGACCGCCTGCATATGATTGGCCTGAACGGTTGACCACGAACAGCCGTTCGTTTATTATCGATGCAGGTTGTTAAGAGGAGGGCTATTCATGGCCAAGAATTCAGGTCCCGTACGTACCGTTCATGCTCGCACGACGGGTAAAGAGCGCGATGAGATGATCGCCACCACCAAGGCCGAGATCGAGAAGAAATTCGGCCAGGGTTCCATCATGAGGTACGGCGACGGTGGTCCCGAGCTCGAGGTCGAGGCCATTCCCACGGGCGCCCTGGCCCTCGATGCCGCTCTGGGTATCGGCGGTGTGCCGCGCGGCCGTATCATCGAGGTGTTCGGACCGGAATCCAGCGGTA
>CAJJYO010000278.1 GCA_905197385.1 uncultured Collinsella sp. | reverse complement strand
CCTCCGCCGCCCTGGATCCGACCGATTCCTCCAAGCGTCGCGAGGCCGACCTGCTGGTCTCCGACCCCGTTCGCGCCTACAAGGAGCAGGCCCAGTCCCTCTCCGCTCGCCTTGGCGCCCTGCGCGATGTTGAGCTCAAGCGTGACGATCGCCATGTGCCCGACGAGTCTGTCGAACCGATTCTCTCGGTCCGTGACTTCTGCATCCAGTTTGAGCATCACGGTGATATCAACGTCGTCGACCATGTCAACTTTGACGTCCGTCCTGGTCAGACCATGGGCCTGGTGGGCGAGTCCGGTTGCGGTAAGTCCATCACCACGCTGGCTATCATGGGCCTGACCGATGAGGACGAGCACCTTTCCGGCGAGGTCCTCTGGGAGGGCCGTGACCTGCTCAAGATGAGCAAGAAGGAGTGGTTCGGCCTGCGCGGTACCGATATCGCTATGGTCTATCAGGACGCTCTGTCCTCGCTCAACCCTTCCATGCTCATCTCTGCCCAGATGAAGCAGCTCACCAAGCGCGGCGGAACCCGCAGCGCCGAGGAGCTCCTGGAGCTCGTCGGCCTCGATCCCAAGCGCACGCTCGAGAGCTATCCGCATGAGCTCTCCGGCGGCCAGCGTCAGCGTGTCCTGATCGCTATGGCCCTTACCCGCGACCCCAAGCTGGTCATCTGCGACGAGCCCACGACCGCTCTGGACGTTACCGTCCAGAAGCAGGTCATCAAGCTGCTCAACGATCTTCAGGCCAAGCTCGGCTTTGCCATGATCTTCGTTTCGCATGACCTGGCTCTGGTCGCCGAGGTCGCCCACAACATCACGGTTATGTACGCCGGTCAGGTTATCGAGCAGGCACCCACCAAGGAGCTGCTCATCAACCCGATCCACGAGTACACCCGCGGTCTTCTGGGCTCCGTTCTGTCCATCGAGAGCGGCTCGGGCCGTCTGCACCAGGTCCCCGGCGCCGTTCCCAGCCCGCGCGATTTCCCCAAGGGCGATCGCTTCGCACCCCGCTCGAGCCATCCGCGTATTGGCCTGGATACCCGTCCGGTCTTCAAGCGCGTGCCCGGCACCGAGCACTTCTATTCCGAGCTCCCCGACGAGGTGCTCAAGGCAAATGGTTTGACCCCTCACGCGGAGGTGATGTAGATGAGCGAGACCGCAGTCAACGGCGTCGAGCCGATCATCTTCCTTGATGACGTCCACGTCACCTTTAGGACCCGTACCGGCTCGATTCTGCACCCCAACCTGGTTCACGCCGTCCAGGGTGTAACGATTAAGCTCATGCCCGGTCAGACGATCGGCATCGTCGGCGAGTCCGGTTGCGGTAAGTCCACCACCGCTAACGTCATGTGCGGCCTGCAGGCCCCCACGAGCGGCAAGGTCTACTTTAAGGGCAAGGACGTTACCAAACGTACCGCCGAGGACCGTCGCCACATGGGTCGCGTCATCTCGGTCGTGTTCCAGAACCCGGCCACGGCGCTCAACCCCCGCATGGTCGTTCGCGAGCAGCTGCTCGACCCCATGCGCGTCCACAACTTGGGTACCGAGGCCGAGCAGGAGAAGCGCGTCAAGGAACTCTTGGAGCTCACCGGTCTGCCCAGCTCCGCTGCCGAGGTTCTTCCCGGCCAGCTTTCGGGCGGCCAGCGTCAGCGCGTCGCAATTGCCCGTGCCCTGTCGCTGAACCCCGATGCCATCATCGCCGACGAGCCCACCTCGGCTCTGGACGTTTCGGTCCGCGCGCAGATTCTGAACCTGCTGACCGACCTTAAGAAGGAGCTCGGCCTGGCCATGGTGTTCATCAGCCATGACATCCAGACGGTCCGCTATATCTCTGACGACATCATCGTTATGAATGGCGGCAAGATCGTCGAGCAGGGCGAGGCCAAGCAGGTCTTCCAGCACCCCCAGGACCCCTACACCAAGATGCTGCTCGGCGCTGCGCCGTCGCTGCTGCACCCCAAGCTCGGCGAGTAGCCTCGCTTTCCCTC
>CAJJYO010000277.1 GCA_905197385.1 uncultured Collinsella sp. | reverse complement strand
GCTGTGGCGTTGTTTGTCGCGAATGTTCGCTTTGGGCGTATCATCGTGGACATCTCGCAAAACCTCGTTGCAAGGGAGGCGCACCCCATGGCTACAGAAAAGTCCTCTTCGCGCTCATGGATGTCCGATGCCGCGATTTATCAAATCTACCCGCGCTCGTTTAAGGATTCGACTGGTTCGGGGCTGGGCGATATCGCGGGCATTACCCAGCAGATGGACTATCTTGAGCGGCTGGGTATCGAGGCCATCTGGCTGAGCCCGTTTTACCCATCGCCTCTTGTTGATGGCGGCTATGATGTGGCGGACTACTGCGATGTCGACCCACGTCTTGGCTCGCTTGACGACTTCGATGACATGATCGCCGCGGCTCATGCGCGCGGCATCAAGGTCATCGTCGACATCGTGCCCAACCATTCATCCAACCAGCACCCTTGGTTCAAAGCCGCTCTTGCCGCCGGTCCCGGATCGCCCGAGCGCGCCCGTTATATCTTCCGTGATGGCCGCGGCGAGCATGGCGAGCTGCCTCCCACCAATTGGAATGCCAACTTTGGCGGCCCCGCCTGGACGCGTGTTGCGGACGGTCAGTGGTATCTGCACCTGTTTAAGCCCGAGCAACCGGGCTTTGACTGGTCATGCCCCGAGGTTCACGCGTTCTTTTGCGACGTCCTGGCGTTTTGGAGCGATCGAGGCGTCGATGGCTTTCGCATTGATGTGGCGCACGGTCTCGCCAAGGATCTCGACCGCGATGACCTCGACCGGTGGCATCTCGCCGAGGGCGATGACATGGTTGACGACGGCACCCATCCGCTGTGGGACCGCAACGAGGTCCATGAGATCTATCGCGAGTGGCGCCACGTGTTCGACCGCTATAATCCGCCGCGCAGCGCCGTTGCCGAGGCATGGGTGCTGCCCGAGCGCCAGTATCTCTACGCGCGTCCCAGCGAGCTTGGCCAGACATTCAACTTTGAGTTTGCCAAGGCCACTTGGACCTATGATGACATGCACGCTGCAATCGAGGAGGGCTTGAAGGCAGCTATCGAATCCGATTCTGCCTCGACCTGGGTACTCTCCAACCACGACGTGCCGCGCGTGGCGACGCGCTATGCCCTGCCGCAGATCAAGGCGACGCGCTACCACCAGATTGCGCTCGACTGGCTCTTACGCGACGGGTCGTCTTATGACGAGGACCGTGAACTCGGCGAGCGCCGCGCGCGGGCGGCCCTTTTGCTCGAGCTGGCGCTTCCGGGCTCGGCATACGTGTATCAGGGTGAGGAGCTCGGCCTTTTTGAGGTGGCCGATATCCCGTGGGCCGCACTCGAAGATCCTACTGCGACCAATACGCACGGACCGAAGCGCGAGAAGGGGCGCGACGGCTGCCGCGTGCCCCTGCCGTGGGTGGCAGCGGACGATCCCACGCAGGGCGGATCGTTTGGGTTTTCACCGGCGGACGCCGATGCGGCGCCCCATCTGCCGCAGCCTGCATGGTTTTCCGATTACGCTGCCGATAGGGAAGAAGCGGCCCCGACATCGATGCTTGCGCTCTATCGTGACGCCCTCTGGCTGCGGCGCAAGCTGCGCGGGTGCGCCAACGATCTTGCGTGGCTCGATCTTGACGGGCGCACCGGCCTTGCGGATGGTGCCGAGGGCGCTGAGGGCGGCGTCATCGCCTATCGCCGCGACAACGGCTGGGCGTGTGTGACGAACTTCGGTGCAGCACCCGTGGAGCTGCCGGCGGGCAAGGTCCTGCTCACCTCGTCACCGCTTGCAGACGGCAGACTTGCGCAGGACAGCTCTGTCTGGATCATGCTCGGTGAGATGTAGAGGCCTCTTGCGGCGAGTTTGCGTTTGCCTGCGCTTTCCGTGGTGGCTGATGTCTTCGCGAGGTTCGCGAGGGCGTCGCAAAACTTTTCAAAAAAGTTCTTGCATTTGGGTGGATCATCCCGTATATTAAATCCTCGCAGGCGGACATGGCTCAGTTGGTAGAGCACAACCTTGCCAAGGTTGGGGTCGCGGG
>CAJJYO010000276.1 GCA_905197385.1 uncultured Collinsella sp. | reverse complement strand
CATTGCCAAGCCGGGGGAGACTACGGCCGATGCCATTCAGCGCGAGCGCCTTCAGCTCCAGGGCGTGCGCGACCGAGCCGATATGATTATCGACACGAGCCGTCTGCGCACCTCTGCGCTGCGCAACAAGCTACGTATGGCATTTTCCGAGCTGTCCGACCAGCAGCTCATGGACGTCCACGTGTTCTCGTTTGGCTTTAAGCACGGCATGCCCGTCGAAGCGGACATTATGATCGACGTCCGCTTCCTGCCTAATCCGTTCTACGATCCCGAGATGCGCACGATGACCGGTCTCGATAAAAAGGTCTCCGATTTTGTTCTGGACCATCCCAAGACGCAGGAGTTTTGGAAGGCTTGGACACAGCTACTCGATACGGTGATGCCGGGCTACATCGCGGAGGGCAAGCCACAGCTTTCTATTGCCATCGGCTGTACGGGCGGCCAGCACCGCAGCGTTGCCATTGCCGAGGCCACGGCCCGTTACCTGGAAGGCGCTCAGTATCATGTGAGCATCTCCCACCGCGACCTGTCGCGCGCCAACACGAAGGCATAGGCCTGCATGTCGTTTACCGCTGAGGTGCGCGACGAGCTTGCGCGCTGCGAACCCGAATGTGAATACTGCGACTTGTCGACGCTTGCCGCCCTCACGCGCGTGAGTGGCACGCTCTCGCTTACCGGCTCTGGGCGGTATCGTTTGACGGTTGCGACTGAAACGGGAGCCGTCGCGCGTACGATGATTACGCTGACGCATCGCATTCTTAAGCTCAAAACGGAGTTCACCGTCCGCAAATCTGTCTTGCATAAGGTTCGAAACTACCTCATCACCTTGCCTGATCAGCCAGACCTGGATAAGGCCTTGGTTCTGCTGGGTATCCTCGACCGTAGGGGAGGACTTGTCGCCGGCGTACCCCGACATATCGTTGCCCGTCCTTGCTGTAGACTTGCCTATATCCGCGGCGCGCTCATCGCGGGCGGCTTCGTGGCCGATCCACGCGGCGATTTTCATTTGGAGATCGCTGTGCAGGGCGAGCAATATGCCAAGGGACTTTGCGATCTGTTGGAGCAGATTGGGGTCCATGCTCGTGTTAATGCACGGCGGGGGTCATATGCCGTGTACATTAAGAGCGCCGAGGAAATCGAGCATCTATTAAAGCTGATTGGTGCCAAGCGCAGCGTTGCCGAGATTGAGGAGGCGCGCGCGGTCAAGTTGGTTAAGAACGATGTGAACCGTCGCGTGAATGCCGAGCTCGCCAACCAGACCAGAAGCGCCGGTGCTGCCCAACATCAGCTTGCGCTTATCGATGAGCTCGAGCAGCGTGGCCTTCGCGATGCGCTTCCGGATGCCTTGGCGGTCTTTTGCGACCTGCGCGAGCGCTATCCTGATCTGTCGCTGCGTGATTTGGGGGAGATGGCTGACCCTCCCTTGTCGAAGTCAGCCCTCTACCATCGTGTTTTACGGCTTGAAAAGCTCATTGAAGCAAACAGGTAGTTTGAAGTAACGACTTATATATGGATTTAGCTGCTATTTTAGTATTTAAAACGTTTTAACGTAAATTTGATTTTCAATTTCGAGCATTCTCGTGAAATTCAAGTCAAAAAAAAGGTATATTAGGCGAGTGGTTAGTTTGTGGGCCTCAACGGCGGGCGCTGTAGCTCGCGGGGGCCTTACGAAAGGAGACACAATGGCAGTAAAGGTTGCTATTAACGGCTTCGGTCGCATCGGTCGTCTGGCTTTCCGTCAGATGTTCGGTCATGAGGGCTCCGAGATCGTCGCTATCAACGACCTCACCTCTCCCGATATGCTCGCTTACCTGCTGAAGTACGACTCCACGCAGGGCAACTACGCTCGCGATCACGAGGTCGTTGCTGGCGAGGATTCCATCACCGTTGACGGCAAGGAGATCAAGATCTACAAGGAGGCCGACGCTAACAACCTGCCTTGGGGCGACCTTGACGTCGACGTCGTTCTCGAGTGCACCGGCTTCTACACCAGCAAGGCTAAGGCTGAGGCTCACATCCAGGCTG
>CAJJYO010000275.1 GCA_905197385.1 uncultured Collinsella sp. | reverse complement strand
CGGCCGCGAGGTTAAGCTCGCCCGCCACGGCTTTGCGCGCAAACAGGAGTGGAAGCTCGAGGAGCAAGGCGACAACATGGTTGCGCTGAGCCTAAGCTCTGCCGACCATGCCGAGTTGCTCGAACAGTACCCGTATCCGTTTAAGATCGTTGCTCGTTACACGATCAATTCGGAAAAGGTGGCCGTGTCGTACGAGGTGACCAATGAGGGCACCGAGGACATGCCGTTCTTTGTGGGCGGTCACCCCGGCTTTAAGTGCCCGCTCGACGAGGGCGAGTCCTATGACGACTACGAGCTCCGTTTTGAGCAGCGTGAGGCCGCCGAGCTCTGTACTGCCGTTCCCTCGACGGGCCTGATTGATGTTGAGCACCGTAGCAAGAACCCCATGATCGGCCAGAACCTGCCGCTTACCCACGAACTCTTCGACTTCGCGGAGACCATCTTTGACGTGCTCGAGAGCCGCGTGGTTACGCTGACCAAGAAAACCGAGGACAAGGGCGTACGCCTGACGTTCCCCGATATGCCGTACCTGATTGTGTGGAGCAAGCCCGAGGGCGATTTTGTGGCCGTTGAACCGTGGGGTGGTCTGTCCACCTGCTCCGACGAGGACGATATTCTGGAGCACAAGCGTGGCTGCCTGGTGGCCAAGCCGGGGGAGACCGTCACCCGCGGCTTTGAGATCGAGATCCTTTAACGAGTTATCGTATGTTTGGGGCGGGTCATGCCGCCCCGGAACAGGAGTTCAACATGATTCTGACCGTTACCATGAACCCGTCGATTGATACGCGCTATCAGCTCGACAAGCTGATCATCGACGATGTTAACCGTGTGACGCCCGAAAAGACCGCTGGCGGCAAGGGCCTCAACGTGAGCCGTGTGCTGCTGCAGTTGGGCGACGACGTGCTCGCGACCGGTCTGCTCGGCGGCCACATGGGTGCCTATATGGCCGAGCTCATGGATGCCGATGGCGTCAAGAACGACTTTGTGCCCATCGCCGGTGAGACGCGCATTTGCCTGAATATTCTGCACGAGGGTAATCAGACCGAGCTTTTGGAGAGCGGCCCGCAGATCACCCCGGCCGAGCTCGAGGCCTTTACGGCCAAGTTCGCCGAGCTTGCGGCGAAGGCGGACGTTGTGACGCTTTCGGGCTCGCTGCCGCGCGGCGTCGATGCCGGCTACTATGCCGAGCTCGTCAAGATCACCGAGAAGGCGGGCGCCAAGGTGCTGCTCGACACCTCGGGTGCATCGCTGGAGGCCGCGCTGGAGTCCGACGCTAAGCCCGAGCTCGTAAAGCCCAACCTGACCGAGATTAACGGCCTGCTGGGTACGTCCTTTACGACCGATGATGTCGATGCCCTGCGCGAGGCGCTTGCCGCCGATGACCGCTTTGCCGGTATTCCCTGGGTTGTCGTTTCGATGGGCGCTGCCGGTTCGGTGGGCTTCCATGAGGGTCGTGCGTTCCGCGCCAAGACGCCCGCGATTGCGGCTGTGAACGCGACGGGTTCCGGCGACTCGACCATCGCCGGCTTTGCGCATGCGATTGCTGCTGGTGCCGACGACGTCACGGTGCTCAAGACCGCCAATACCTGCGGCAAGCTTAACGCCATGGATCCCAAGACCGGCCACCTGGTCATGGACCGCTGGGACGAGGTCTACAACAGCGTTGAGGTCGTAGAGTTGTAGCGGTTGCGACTCCCAATAGAATGAGCGTGGATAATCTCCCGCTTTTGGTGCCCATACGAGCTCAAAGTGGGAGATTTTCCACGCTCGAGTCATTAGTCGTTGGGTGTTCCTATAGTTTTGTCAACCGTCGGGGCTACTCCCGGTAGGGCACCCGGTCGCGCATCACGGCGTATATCGCCCTGAGCCGCTTCCTCGCGACGGCCTTGAGCGCCCGCCCGTGCCCCATGCCCCGCGCCCTGCAGGCCCGGTAGTACTCGCCGTAGCGCCCCGAGGACCTCACCAGGCTGTTGCACGAGAAGATCAGCAGGGACTTGAGCCTCGCGTCGCCGCGCCTGGACGCCCT
>CAJJYO010000274.1 GCA_905197385.1 uncultured Collinsella sp. | reverse complement strand
GATTGCGCCCATCGCGCGGCTGTTCCCGCCGGTGGCGCCTTGGCGGTCGACCGCGTCAAGTTTTCCGAGCTTGTCGAGGCCGAGGTTGCCGCTCGTCCCAATATCGAGGTCGTGCACGGCGAGGTCACGCAGATTCCCGAGGGTCACGTGGTCATTGCCGCGGGCCCGCTGTGTTCACCGGCGCTGAGCGAAGAGGTTATGAAGCTCGTCGGTGGCGATGCCCTGGCATTCTTTGATGCGGCGGCGCCGATCGTCGATGCCTCCACGCTCGATATGGACGTGCTGTTCTCGCAGTCGCGCTACGAGGAGCAGGGGAGCGGCGACTATCTCAACGCTCCGCTCAATAAGGAGGAGTACGAGGCCTTTATCGAGGCGCTTACCACGGCCGACCGCGTGGTGCTCAAAGACTTTGAGGGCGGCGATCTGTTCCAGGCCTGCCAGCCTGCCGAGGAGGTTGCGCGCACCGGCAAGGACGCCATTCGCTTTGGCGCCATGAAGCCCGTCGGCCTCACCGACCCGCGTACCGGACGTCGCCCCTGGGCGGCGATTCAGCTGCGTGCCGAGAACAAGGAGAAGACCGCCTATAACCTGGTGGGCTTCCAGACCAACTTGACCTTTGGCGAGCAGAAGCGCGTCTTCCATATGGTGCCGGGCCTGGAGAACGCTGAGTTTTTCCGCTACGGTGTCATGCACCGCAATACCTTTGTCGACGCCCCTCACGTGCTCGATGGCACCTTTGCCGTGCCCGGTACCGGCGTGCGCCTGGCCGGTCAGATCACCGGCACCGAGGGGTACATGGAAGCCGTGGCGACAGGTCTGCTCGCGGCGCTCAACACCTATGCCGAGGCTATCGGTGCCGCGGGCGTCGAGTTGCCGCGTGTGGGCGCCCTGGGTGCGCTCGTGGGCTATGCGACCGATCCTGCCACCGTGGGCTATCAGCCTATGCATGTCAACTTTGGCCTGGTGACGCCACTCGAGGATGGTAAGCGCCGCAGCAAGCGCGACCGATATCAGGCCTATGCGGACCGTGCGCTCGAGGCCCTCGATGCCTACTTGGCCACGCGTTCCGACTTGTTTGGAGGCGACCGGTCATAGCCTTTGACCTGTACGACACCGTCGACTCTTTTATCGCCTATATCGCACGCGTCGAGGGGCTTTCTCCCAACACGGTGACGGCCTATGGCTCGAGGCTGGAGCGCTTTGCTGCTTGGTGCGAGCGCGAGGATATTGATGCTTTCGCTGCCGACGTGCGCACCATTCGTCGCTATCTTGCTGAGCTTTCGCGTGAGCAGGTGGCTCCCCGAACGCTTGCGGCGCACCTGTCGGCTATCCGATCTCTCTATCGCTGGATGGCTGCCGAGGGGATTGTCGAGGGCGATGCGGTCTCGGCGATCGCATCGCCCAAGCTGCCGCGTGACCTGCCGGGCGTCCTTACGACCCAGCAGGTTGAGGCGCTGCTCAAGACGCCTGATACCTCGACACCCGCGGGACTGCGCGATGCGGCGATGCTCGAGTTGCTCTATGCCTCGGGTGCCCGCATCTCAGAGCTTGCGGCGCTCAATGTGGAATCCATCTCATGGTCCGAGCGCACGCTGCGCCTGTGGGGCAAGGGAAGCAAGGAGCGCCTTGTCCCCCTGCATGACGCGGCGGTCATGCGCATGGCCGAATACCTCAAAATCGTGCGCCCCCTCTTCACCCCCGTTGAGGACCGGGTGTTCCTCAACCGCTCCGGCAACGGCCTCTCCCGGCAGGGCGTCTGGAAGCTGGTCAAACGCTACGCGCTGGAGGCGGGCATCCGAAAACCCATTTCCCCGCACACGTTCCGGCACTCCTTCGCCACCCACCTGCTGGAAGGCGGGGCGGATCTCCGTTCCGTGCAGATCCTCCTCGGCCATGCGGACATGAGCGCCACGGAGCTCTATACGCACGTCCAGTCCGAACGTCTGCTCCAGATCCACAGGAAATCCCATCCCCGGTCCCAGCACGCCGAGCCCGGCCCGGATGACGCCTCCTCTCCCGAAGACGACCTG
>CAJJYO010000273.1 GCA_905197385.1 uncultured Collinsella sp. | reverse complement strand
TCGCGGGTGATGCAGATGGAGCCGCCGCCGATGCCGACCTTGATGAAGTCGGCACCGCAGTCGGCCAAAAAGCGGAAGCCCTCGGCGTCGACGACGTTACCGGCGCCGACCTTGACGTCCTCGCCGTAGTTGGCGCGGATCCACTCGATGGTGCGCTTCTGCCACTCGCTGAAGCCCTCTGAAGAGTCGATGCACAGGACATCGGCGCCGGCCTCGATGAGCAGCGGCACGCGCTCGGCATAGTCGCGGGTGTTGATACCGGCGCCGACCATGTAGCGCTTGTCGCCGTCGAGCAGCTCGTTGGGGTTGGTCTTGTGGCTGTCGTAGTCCTTGCGGAAGACGATGCCCATCAGGTGATCGTAGTCGTCGACGATGGGCAGGGCGTTGAGCTTATTGTCCCAGATGACGTCGTTAGCAACCTTGAGGCTGATGTTCTTGTCGCCCACGATGAGCTGCTCACGCGGGGTCATGAACTCGGAGACCTTCGTCTGGTGGTCATCACGGCTGGGACGATAGTCACGGCTGGTGACGATGCCCAGGAGCTTACCCTTGGGAGTACCGTCGTCGGTGACCGGCATGGTGGAATGACCGGTCTTCTCCTTAAGCTCGATGACCTGCTCCATGGTCATGTCAGGGGTCAGCGTAGAATCGGACTGAACGAAGCCGGCCTTGTGATCCTTGACGGCCTTGACCATAGCGGCCTCGGACTCGGCGCTCTGGGAACCGTAAATGAAGGACAGGCCACCCTCGGTAGCGAGCGCGACACCCATATCGACGCCCGAGACGGACTGCATGATGGCGGAAACCATGGGGATGTTCAGGGTGATTGCCGGCTTCTCACCGCGCTTAAAGCGGGTCAGCGGCGTCTTAAGAGAGACGTTGTTGGGGATGCACTGCGAGGACGAGTAACCAGGAACCAGCAGATACTCCGAAAACGTGTGGGACTCACCGGGAAAGAACGTAGCCATGTTTCTCCTTTTTCCATGCGACCGGTCGGCTGCAGGCCTCGTAGGACCCAGCCCAACCTTGGGCGCCCAATACTGGGGAAGTATCTTAACGCACTTTGACTGCTACAATGCATGATTTAAGAAGAGCACACGAGGGTTTGACGCAGGCTTTGCGTTTGCCCAGCAAACACTTTAGCGGGGAGATGTGGAGCACATGGAGTACAAGACGACGGCAAAGTTGGTCATTCAATCGTGCGACAAGGATTTGCCGGGCGTCTTCGGCCACGGCTGCGTCTTGCTGCTGCAAGGGATTGCCCGCGAGCACTCGCTCAACCGCGCCGCCAAGAGCATGGGCATGGCGTATTCCAAGGCTTGGCGCATTGTAAACGAGGCAGAAGGTCAGCTGGGCTGCAAACTCATCGAGCGCGACGGCGCCCGCGGATCCCCCGCCGGTGAGCGAGCCATCGAAGTCTACGAGACGTTGCAGGGCGAGATCAACAACGTCATCGCCTCCAAAGCAAGCGACCTCATCGCAAGCATCAAAGAGTAGCCAATTTAGGACGGGACTTTTTTAGCTACACAACCCCTTCTCATAAGTTGCGGTGAAATAGGGACTGTTTATGCGATTAAAGCCGTAAATCAATCCCTATTTCACCGCAACTTATGGAGTTGAGGATGATTTAGCTAGCTGCGGAGGGCGTTGTCTAGGGTGGCCGCAACTATCAAGGGATTGTCGGTGCCGGCGAAGAGGCGAATGGTGCTCCCTTGCTTGCCGCGTGGAGCCGAAAGACGCGTCGTTGCGCCGCCGGCGGGCGATGTGCGAAACTCCCCCGGCAAGGCATCGAATAGCCCGCCCGCTGTACGGCCGATAAGGTCAAATTCAACTGCCGGGCCAAAGCCATGCTCGAGGATTCCCGTTGCAACCGCATGGTCGGGATGCGAGCTCAACCCGGGATAGCGCACGTCGCGCACCATCTCGTTGGCGGCCAGGTACTCGGCCAGCGCACGGGCACGGTCGAAATGTGCCTGCATGCGGACATCGAGCGAGTCCAGTCCCCGCTCCAGCACAGCGGCCTCGTCAGCAGTCAAATCAAGCTTGGCCAA
>CAJJYO010000272.1 GCA_905197385.1 uncultured Collinsella sp. | reverse complement strand
ACCTATGACGTTCTGATTCGTAGTCAGACCCTCTATCCAGCTGAGGTAACGCCGCAGCGCAAGACATATAAAACCACTTTAGTTAGTTGGAGTCAAGCACAATCTCAAACTTTTTTCGAGAATATGCTCCTCACGCAGCTCCGCATGCGCCAACATCCCCAATGCGATCAATCGGTTTTTCAACCACATCGAACCCGGCACCGAGTTCCCTCAAAAGCGAACGCACCCGCTGGGCGCAGTCATAATCGGCAAACGAGATGCTCAGCATGCGCGCTACCTGGTTAGAAGTCCCAACTCCATAGAACTGCTCAAGCGCCACAAGCCCCTCGTGCGTCACAAAGGTCTCAACTACATGCAGCGACTCCTCAAAGCACCATTGGGTTAACGGACCCTCGCTCGTCTGCCGCACCACCAAACCACCCATACCCGATGGCTCACACGTAACTAGTAGGTGCTCCCCACCTTCATCGCTCTCAAACAAAACTACCCGTTCATCAAACAGCTCCATCGCATCCCCTTCCTCTCGCTTCAATTTAACAAAAGCATAGCAGGTAGATGGCTGTATACAGAACGTTTGTTCGTGTGTTTTCTATTGAGCTGTCCGCACGATATGGTAAGGCTTTGCGCACAAAAAGGGCGCCCCAAAAAGGAGCGCCCTCGCAAATCGCTTATGCAGGCAACCTACGCGACCGGCTCGATCTTCTCGAGGCCGCCCATGTAAGGACGAAGAACCTCAGGGATCGTGATGGTGCCGTCGGCGTTCTGGTAGTTCTCCAGGATGGCGGCCATGGTGCGGCCAGCCGGCAGGCCGGAACCGTTGAGGGTGTGCAGGTAGCGCGAGCCCTTGAAGTTCTCGGGGTCGCGATACTTGATGTTGGCGCGACGGGCCTGGAAGTCGCCGCAGTTGGAGCAGGAGCTGATCTCCTTGTAGGCGTTGTAGCTCGGCAGCCAGACCTCGATGTCGTAGGTCTGACGGGCAGAGAAGCCCAGGTCGCCGGTGCACAGGCTAATCACGCGATACGGAAGGCCCAGCTGCTGAAGCAGGAACTCGGCCTCGGCGGTCATGCTCTCAAGCTCCTCGTCGGACTCCTCCGGCTTGGCAAACTTGACCATCTCGACCTTGTCAAACTCGTGCTGGCGGATGATGCCGCGGGTGTCGCGACCAGCGGAGCCGGCCTCCTCGCGGAAGCAGGGGGTGAAGGCGGTGTAGCGGCGCGGCAGGGTGTCGGCGTCGAGAACCTCACCGGCGTGCAGGTTGGTAAGCACGACCTCGGCGGTGGGAATCAGGAAGTTATCGCCCGAGACGTGATAGGCGTCGTCCTCGAACTTGGGCAGCTGACCCGTGCCAAACATGGTCTGACGCTTGACGACGATGGGCGGCCACCACTCCTTGAAGCCACGGCTCGTGTGCGTGTCCAGGAAGAAGTTGATAAGGGCGCGCTCCAAGCGGGCGCCGGCGCCACCGAGAACAGTGAAGCGGCTGCCGGAGAGCTTGTTGCCACGCTCGAAGTCGAGGATGTCCAAATCGGTACCCAGATCCCAGTGCGGCTTAAAGTCGAAGTCGAACTCGCGCGGGGTGCCCCAGCGGCGACGCTCGATGTTCTCGTCCTCGTCCTTACCGTACGGGGTAGCCTCGCACGGAATGTTGGGCAGGTGAGACATGAAGTCGTACTGCTCCTGCTCAAGAGCGGTACGGCGCTCGGCCAGACCGTCGATCTTCTCGTTGACGGCGCGCACGGCCTCCTTGGCGGCCTCGGCCTCGTCCTTCTTGCCCTCCTTCATCAGGGCGCCAATCTTCTTGGACTCGGCGTTACGCGTGGCCTGGAGCTCCTCGACCTCGGTGATGACGGCACGGCGCTCGTCGTCGAGTTCAAAGAACTTCTCGCGATCCCAAGACGTCTGGCGATTTGCCATGGCGGTATCGATGGCATCGGGGTTCTCGCGAACAAACTTGATATCAAGCATTAGATCCTCCGGCGATATACATTCCATTTAGGTTGCAACCTTGTACATGTATGGGCAAGTATATACTTATGAGCGTTTACGGCCCAACT
>CAJJYO010000271.1 GCA_905197385.1 uncultured Collinsella sp. | reverse complement strand
CGAAGCTGGCCAATGCGGACGGCTTTATCGAGCGCCTGCCGAACGGCTATGACACCATGCTGACGAGCGACGGCGCGAACCTCAGTCAGGGCCAGCGCCAGCTGCTCGCCATCGCGCGCGTGGCCGTGGCCGACCCGCCGGTGCTTATCCTGGACGAGGCAACAAGCTCCATCGACACGCGCACCGAAAAGCTCATCGAGCGCGGCATGGACCGCATCATGCGCGGCCGCACCACATTTATGATTGCGCACCGCCTGTCCACCGTCCGCGACGCCGACGCCATCATGGTCCTCGAACATGGCCGCATCATCGAGCGCGGCACCCACGAGGAATTGCTCGCCCAGCGCGGCGAGTACTGGCAGCTAGCGCATGGCTTAAAAGAGCTGGATTAACCCGTCGGAGTGCGGCTTGCTCTGGCCCTCCGACCTCTCACCTCGCCCTAAACCGTCCCAATTATCGATGTTTTTCTCGATATTGAAGAAAAGCATCGATTTTTGGGACGGTTTTTCTGTCGCTCGTACGGGTGGAATGCTTTCTTGTACGTGGAAGTGTGCGAATCCGTGAGCAGGGGAATAAGGTTGGTTATCCGACCCATTGGAGAGCTCA
This sequence comes from uncultured Collinsella sp., assembly GCA_905197385.1. Taxonomy (GTDB): domain Bacteria; phylum Actinomycetota; class Coriobacteriia; order Coriobacteriales; family Coriobacteriaceae; genus Collinsella. The sequence goes on along the minus strand of CAJJYO010000271.1, from coordinate 1,453 downwards.
TGGACTTGCCGATCGTCCTGTCCCATAAGACTGCCTGGCTGTACCACAACGCGGCGCGCCCGTTAGAGCCGCTCTCACGGGCAAGCAGCCTATACGACGAAGGCTCATTTGCTGGCGAGGTGGAGCCGACTGCGAGCCTCCCCAAATTGGGGCTCGATGCCAAGGGATTGAGGATATCTGCAGCGGTCGAGATTGTCGCCGACTATCTGGTCTCACTTGGTATTCCTCAAGAGGAACTCGGCCGTATTGATACGCTGGTTAGCTTCGATTTTGAACGCTCTCGGCCGGCGGGTCTCCGACGCCATGTGTTTGGGGCGCCCATACCTTCGGATCATCTTATCGAGGTGGCAGAGGGTCTTCTGGTGGTTGATGAGGCCATATGCCTTGTCCAGGCGGGCTCGTGGATGAGCGAGCTCGAGCAGCTTGAGTACGGATTTGAAGTGTGTGCTCGGTATCACCTTAACCATCTGTCGAGCGATGATTATGTCGAGGCCTCGCAGCGATATGCCGTCGCCGACCTGCGTGCTTTTTGCGAGCAGAATCCTTCGCGTCGAGGCGTGAAACGCGCGGCCTCGTTGCTCAAGCGTGTAAAGGACGCTGCTCGTTCGCCTATGGAGACGGCCACCGCAATCATGGTCGTCGCGAAGCGTTCTCAGGGCGGGCTAGGGTACACCAGGGTCGAGTTCAACCATCGGGTCGATGTTCCCAACGAGTTCAAATATCTCGCTAAGGCCGGGTATTTCGAGATCGACGTATATGCGCCTGCAAGCGGTACGGGGATTGAATACAACGGTTCGGACCATCTTGATAAACAGCGCAGCGCGTCGGATGCGGAGCGTATGACCGTGCTGAGCGCGCTGGGCTTTAGGATGATCGTTCTCACCGGGACTCAGTTTGCCCATCAGCTGCAATTGCATCGGGCGATGAATGCCATCGCGCTCGCTATGGGTCTCAAGTGCGACCGAAGCGAGGTGTTCCAGAAACGGCAGAATGACCTGCGGGAATTCGTGATTCGCAACTGGAATGGTGGCCTCTAGGGGCGTTCTGACCCTTCTGCGGGGCATTGTGAGCAGGCAAACCGTCTCAATAATCGATGCTTTTCTCGATATTGAAGAAAATCATCGATTTTTGGGACGGTTTGGATGTTGAGGATGGGCTTGGAAAGTCCGTTTTGCTCAAAGCGACCTGTCCTATCGTACGGGTGTCGGCATGATTCTCTCGTGGGGTATTATGTTTTCCGAAGAATAAAACGCCGCGTGAGGGGAGGGCTGCGTGAACGGGCGCATGCAACATGACGGTTTTGGCCGCGATATCAACTACCTGCGTATTGCCGTTACCGACAAGTGCAATTTCCGCTGCATCTATTGCATGCCGGCCGATGGCGTGGCGCCCCGTGCGCACGACGAGCTGCTCAGCGCCGAGGAAATCGCCCGCTTTGTGCGTCTGGTGGCGG
>CAJJYO010000270.1 GCA_905197385.1 uncultured Collinsella sp. | reverse complement strand
TCTCGGAAGGCACGTGCAGACCTTTCGTCATGGCCTCCTACCTTTCTTTCGGGCCTTACTGGCCGAATGTATCAGCGCCCCTCCGTATGGGACGCTGCTTGCTGACAGCTCTAGTTATATCCAAAAACCACCCGCAATTCCACCTCGCCCCCGAACGGTCAGCAAAGTGCGATGAACGGTATATCGCATATGATTCCCCCATGATGCACTTCAGTTTTCTAAAGCAGGTTTTCAAAGGTAAACGTTCTTTTTTCTAAGGAATTAAGCCAGATTGCACAATTATTTTCATGTTTAGGAATTGCATAGCTAAAACGGTTTTCTGCATATATATGTTGTTTGTCCGCGATTCGATTTGGATTCGATTATATTCAGCTTGCAATCATTCTTATTCATACATCCTCACCAGTTGAGTATGGATATAGATTGTTTTCAAAACGAGTCAGGCAGTTAGTTGCATGCTTGACAGCGTAAGAAGTAGGTAAAGATACCGTTCGCACAATACGTCCGTGCCGCAAGTCGACTAAATTGAGACAATAGTGAATAGTGTTAGGCTACCGTCCCCTGCGGGGACTGAACGGACAGATGCATATGCCGAGCAAAATCGAAAAGAAGCAAAAGGCCGCTAAGCTGCGCAAGCCGCCGCGCGACTTCTCGTACACGCAAAATCGAGAGCTCAGCTGGCTGCGCTTTGACAACCGCGTGCTCGACGAGGCTTTTGATGAGTCCGTGCCGCTGTTCGAGCGCCTTAAGTTCGTCTCGATCTTCGAGTCAAACCTCGATGAGTTCCTTATGGTGCGCGTGGGTGGCCTGTCCGACCTTGCCGAGCTCAAAAAGCAGCCTGTCGACAACAAGAGCAATATGACCGCCTCCGAACAGGTCGACGCTGTCATGGCGGAGCTGCCCGGGCTCCTTACCCGTTGGGAGTCCATCTTTAAGAGCATCGAGGGCAAGCTCGACACCCTGGGCGTTCACCGCGCACGTGTCGATTCGCTTACGCCCGAGGAGCGCACCTTTGTAACCCGCTACTTCCAGGCCTACGTGTCGCCGGTCATATCACCGCTGGTGATCGACCCGCGCCACCCCTTCCCCAACCTGCGCAACGGCGCACTCTATCTGGCCTGCGGCCTGGACGGCGTCACCGACGAGGAGAGCCTGCTGGGCCTGATCGAGATTCCCGCCTCGATGAACCGCGTGGTCGAGATCCCCTCGCCCACCGGCACCTACTCCTACATTCTGCTCGAGGACGTCATCCTCGCCTGCCTGGACAGCTGCTTTGGCTCCTATAAGCCGCTCGACCGCGCGCTCATCCGCGTCACCCGCAACGCCGACATCGATCCGGACGGCGAGGGCGTCGAGGAAGAAGAGGACTACCGCCAGCATATGAAGCGCATCCTCAAGAAGCGCCTGCGCCTGCAGCCGGTAGTGCTCGCCGTCTCGGGCTCACTCGAAAAAGCAACGCTCAAGACTATCCGCAAGGCGCTCGAGCTCTCGCGTCGCTCGGTTTTTACCTGCGATATCCCGCTCAACTTGGGCTATGTCTTTGGCATTGAGGGCAAGATTCCCGAGCACCTGCGCAATGAGCTGCTCTTTACGCCGTTTAAGCCGCAGCCCAACCCCACCATCGATATGACCCGCTCCATCCGCGAGCAGGTACTTCGGCACGACAAGCTGCTCTTTTATCCCTATGAGGCCATGAACCCCTTCCTGGATCTGGTGCACGAGGCCGCCTACGACCCCGAGTGCATCTCGCTGCGAATCACGCTCTACCGCGTGGCCAAGCAGAGCCGCCTGTGCAAGTCGCTGATCGATGCCGCCGAGAACGGCAAAGAGGTCACGGTGCTCATGGAGCTCCGTGCCCGCTTCGACGAACAGAACAACATCGAGTGGGCCGAGCGTCTGGAAGAGGCAGGCTGCACCGTCATCTACGGCTCCGAGGGCTTTAAGTGCCACTCCAAGATCTGCCAGCTCACCTATCGCGAGGGCATGGCGCTTACACGCCTGACGCTGTTGGGCACCGGCAACTTTAACGAGAAGACGGCCAAGCTCTACAGCGACTTTATGCTCATGACCGCCCATCCCG
>CAJJYO010000269.1 GCA_905197385.1 uncultured Collinsella sp. | reverse complement strand
AACGGAAGCGGAACGTATTTTTATAACGCCAATACCAAGACGGCGGACTTTACCTATGCCAAAAACTACGTAGGTAAACAGGAGAAGAACTCCTACTTTATGGTCGATGCCAAACGCGATGACGGGGCAGTCTTTATCGGTGCTTTTGTCAACGGCGAGTTCTATTCCGCAGACGACGACGCACATTGGACCAGATTGGAAGATGGTACCTATCGCTTTGAGGCCGACAAGGTCACAAAGCACTACAAAGTGCACCTCGTGTTTTCCAAGGCAGGCGTTCAATACGATGTGAACGGCGGCAAAGCGTATCACTACGATCCGCACAATGAGTCCACGGGCGATTTCGTACAGCTTTCTGGCGCTGGAGCGAGCTATACCTCCCATGCTGCCGTTGGACAAAACGACGACTGGAAGTTTATGGGCTGGGAGTACGCGGGCTCGGGAAAAGCCGTTCGCTTCGATGCCAAACACACGGTGACCCATACAGCTCCCGAGGGCACCACGGATTCCGGCACTCTTACCATTAAGGGCAAGAAGGTCAATCCGGATACCGGTGCTGTGGGCGATGCGGTAACCGTCGAAAACATTCCCGAGAGCCAGGGCGCGACGTTCGTGGCGCAATGGAAGTATCGTCAGGCCTTTGTTGCCCAGCTTAAAAATGCCGATGGCACGTGGAGCAACGTAACGACGGGCGGCACGGTCAGCTCCAAGCTTAAGGGGGCAAAGGGCTCCATCGATGCCGGGGATGGCTCGGGCAAGGACGAGGACGCGTACAAAAAATCGGGCGTTGCCTACTTTGTGGATGACGGCACGTTTGTGGAGGCGGTGGCCGCTCCCAAGGAGGGCTATCACTTTGAGGGTTGGTACGACCTATCGAATCCGGACGCCCCGGAGCTGCTGTCGTCTTCACCCACCTATACGTACAACGTGAAGGACCGCCATACGGGATGCGTATACGCACGATTCACCCCGCGCACCTACACACTCAAGGTTTCCAAGAGCGTTACGGGCAATATGGGCGACAAGCGTGCCTACTTTAAGATGACGGCGACCTTTACGGGCCTCAAGGCTGGTCAGACCTACGCCATCGAGTATTCGGATGCGTCTGCCCAAGGCAGCCATGCGCTCGTGGCGCGACCGAATGATCGGGCCGAGACCGTGGAAAACAAGACGGCCTTTACGGCCGATGGCCAGGGCAAGGCGACCGTGCCGTTTGCCGTTAAGGACGGCCTGACCGTTTCGATTAAGGCGCTGGATTACAACGCGGTCTATACCGTGAGCGAAGACGATTATTCGTCGTTGGGGTACCACGCCGAGCTTGCGGGTGCGAGCGGCACGCTCAACGGTCCGCGTGTGACCGTTGCCGTTGAAGCTAAGGCCACCAATTCCCGACAGGTCGCGGTGCCTACGGGTATTACGCGCAACCCCATCTATGCCCTGGCGATTTTGGCCGCCGGCGTGCTGTTGGCTACGGGCATGGTTGCGCTGCGTTTACGCCGCGGCTCCAAGAGGGGCGGGCGCCTATGAGAAGACATGGCGCCAGCAATGCTGGTGATGGGCCAGCCGCACGAGCGGCCCCGCAGGGAAGACCCCGGGGCTCGCGGTATTCGGCCGCGTCGAACGTGAGGTTGGGCGCCCATGCGGCGCCAGATCTGGGAGAAGCGGACGACCGGCGCGATATCGTGGGTTTTCTGGCGCGCTTGGCATTTTTTGTCGTGACGCTCTGGCTGCTCTTTGGCGTGGTCTTGGGCGTGGGTGCAGTCACGACTGGCGAGATGGCCCCGCGTATCTGTTCGGGTGACGTCATGCTCTACTGGAGGTTCAGCCAGAGCTTCAACGAGGGTGACGTGGTGGTATACACCGCGGATGGCGCAGAGCGCCTAGGCCGCGTGGTTGCCCGTCCCGGTGATGAGGTCACGATTACCGAGGAAGGCGAGCTCATGGTTAACGGGGCTGTTGTTGTGGAAAGCGACATCACCACGCCGACGCCGCGCTATGAGTCTGCTGTGGACTATCCCGTGCGCCTGGGAACGGATGAGTTCTTTGTACTGGCAGATTTGCGTGAGGGCGGCCACGACAGCC
>CAJJYO010000268.1 GCA_905197385.1 uncultured Collinsella sp. | reverse complement strand
TTATACTATCTGACTCGCTTTTGCCTTCTAAAGTGGGCCGTTGCGCCGCGTCTCCCACGTAATTGCAAAGCTTTTTCTTTTATTTTGATAGCCCGTGGTGCACTTGGGTATAATGCCAACCGTTGGCCCTATTAGCTCAGGGGATTAGAGCGTCTGCCTCCGGAGCAGAAGGCCGTTGGTTCGAATCCAACATGGGGCACCATCGAACGTAAGACCGTCCGAACCTCGCATGGTCCGGGCGGTTTTTCTTATACCGACGCGACGTGATGGGACGTGGTATGGCAGCAACGGATATCGAGCGCGGACTCTCGACCGCCGAGGTCGAGGAGCGCATCGCCGCCGGTAAGATCAACCGCAACATGGAGCTCAAGACCAAGTCGGTCAAAGAGCTCATCATCGAGAACCTCTGCACGCTGTTCAATTTGATCAACGTGATCTTGGCGTTCCTGGTCATTTTGACCGGTTCGTTTAAGAACCTGACGTTCCTGTTTGTGGTGTTCCTCAATACCGCTATTGGCGTCATCCAGTCCATGCGTTCCAAGAAGATGGTCGATAAGCTCACGCTGCTGACCTCCAAGAAGGCCATCGCGGTGCGCGACGGCGCCGAGGTGGAGCTCGACCTGGACCAGATCGTGCTCGACGACATCATCCGCCTGGGGCGCGGCGACCAGATTCCCGCCGACGCCGTGGTGGTTTCGGGCGAGGCGCTCGTGAACGAGAGTCTGCTGACGGGCGAGAGCGACCTTATTAAGAAACAGCCCGGTTCCGAGCTCATGAGCGGCAGCTTTATCGACTCGGGCCTGCTGCGCGCCCGCGTGATCCATGTCGGCGCCGACAACTACGTGGCCAAAATTAATAACGAGGCCAAGTACGTCAAAAAGGTTAATTCCGAGATCATGAATGCGCTTAATGCCATCGTGCGCTTTGCGAGCATCATCATGATCCCGCTCGGTTTAGCGTTGTTTGCCTCGAGCGTGAGCGAGCTGTGGGATGCCGCGGGAACCCCGGGCGATAGCGCGCTTTCGTGGTGTTTCTCCGAGCTGTTGGCTGGTCATGTGCCTTCGTCGGCGCTGCTGTCCACGGTGGGCGCCCTGCTGGGCATGATCCCGCAAGGCCTGGTGCTGCTGACCTCGTCGGTGCTCGCCATCGCCACGGTGCGCCTGGCTCGCCGCAAGGTGCTGGCACAGCAGCTCTACTGCATCGAGACGCTCGCTCGCGTCGACGTGCTGTGCCTGGACAAGACGGGCACCATCACGTCGGGCCGCATGGAGGTCGAGGGCACCTATCCGCTGCCGGTTGAGGGTGTGAGTCTGGGCGCCGGCTCGGACGAGGCGGCTGTTCCCTTCGATACCACGGTGCTCGATTTTGCGCTGGCCAACGTGGCACGTGCGACCTCGGCCGATGCCAACGAGACCTGCCAGGCGTTGCTCAACTATTACGCCGATCGCCCGGTCGAGGTGTCTGAGCCGCTGTCGGTCATTCCGTTCTCATCCTCCAAAAAGTGGAGCGGCGCGTCGTTTGCGCAGGGCTCCTATGTGATGGGTGCGGCGCAGTTTGTGCTCTCTGATCGTGTTTTTTCGCAGGTCGAGAACCGTGTCGCCGAGCTTGCCGATACCTGCCGCGTGCTCGTGGTGGCGCGCGTGGACGGCTTTACGCCCGATGGCGATATGGTGGGCGAGGCCGAGCCCGTGGGCTTTGTGACCATCCGCGACGAGATTCGCACCTCGGCGGCCGAGACCATCGGCTACTTTAACGAGCAGGGTGTGACCCTCAACGTGATCAGTGGCGACGACCCGCGTACGGTGTCGTCGATCGCGCGCGTGGTGGGCGTGCCGGGGGCGGACGCTTATGTGGACGCCACGACGCTCGATACGCCGGCCAAGCTCGATGCCGCAGTGGACCGCTACCATGTCTTTGGTCGTGTGACCCCGCAGCAGAAGCGCGAGCTCGTGCAGGCGCTCAAACGCCGCGAGCACACCGTGGCTATGACGGGCGACGGCGTCAACGACGTCTTGGCGCTCAAGGAAGCCGACTGCTCCGTCGCCATGGCGGCCGGCTCCGATGCCGCGCGTAATGTGGCCGAAATCGTACTCGTCG
>CAJJYO010000267.1 GCA_905197385.1 uncultured Collinsella sp. | reverse complement strand
GAGACGCATGCGCGCCTCGTCTGCTGTGATGCTCGACGGCGTGGTGATCTCGCACGTCGCAAGCGGGCATTCCTGCGCCGCGGCTGAATCCTCGGCAAACAGGCCAAAGCGAATGAACGTGTTGCCCACGTCGACCGTCAATATATATGCGCAGCCATTAAGCATCGTTGGCGCTCCTTTCGTCTGTCCAGCAGTATATCCCGATGATTATTCTGGGACGGGGATTTAAAAATCATTAGATCGGAAGAAAATCATTGCGTACCTAATGATTTTTAAATCCCCGTCCCAGAATAATCATCCGGCAAACAGGGGCAGCTAAAAAAGCCCCGTCCCAAATGAGCTGCCGTGCGGCTATACTGGTGCGCGGTCGTTTGCGAGCTCACGCGGCGGCCCTTGGTAACCCGACTTCCCGCGCCGTATCCGTAGCGGCGCTCCCGGGGGAAGCGGATATACGCAAAGGAGTTCTATATGAGCAATCCCTCGAACCGCACCTCGATGCGCGGTCAACTCACACTGCGCGGCGTCGTCATCGGCGTCCTTGGCTGCGTGATCATCACGGCAAGCTCGGCCTACACGGCCCTCAAGATGGGCGCACTCCCCTGGCCGATCATTTTCGCTGCCGTCATTTCGCTGTTCTTCCTGAAGCTCATGGGCAACGCCAGCCTCAACGAGGCCAACGTCACCCACACCATCATGTCCGCGGGCGCCATGGTCGCCGGCGGCCTGGCGTTTACCATCCCGGGCGCCTGGATGCTGGGCTATGCCGACCAGATCAGCTGGCTCGACATGTTTATCGTGGCGCTCGCCGGCACCATCTTGGGCCTTCTGGCGACAGCGCTCATCCACCGTCACTTTATCGTGGACGCCGCGCTGGAGTTCCCCACCGGCAACGCCGCAGCTCAGACCCTGCGCGCCACCGAGGCCGGCGGCAAGACCGGCAAGCAGCTCTTTGGCTCCATGGCCATCGCAGGCATCTACAGCGTGCTTCGCGACGCTCTGGGCGTGGTGCCCAGCATGCTGTGCACGCTCAATATCCCCGGCGTGACCTTTGCCATCTATAACTCGCCCATGTTGCTGTCCATCGGCTTTTTGGTGGGCTTCGCCCCCGTCGCGTTCTGGTTTGCCGGCGCGCTGCTGGGCAACTTTGGCATCATCGTCGGCGGCACCGCTGCCGGTCTGTTCGATGTTGTGACCGCGCAGGGCATCGTCAAGTCCCTCGGCATGGGCCTTATGATGGGCTTTGGCGTCGCCGTCGTCCTTAAGGACATCCTGCCGCAGGTCACCGGCATCGTCCGCGGCCTCGCCGCCGACAGCTCCACCGACACCAACGAGCAGTCGCTCATCTCGGGCTCCCTTAAGCTCGATGCCGGCATCATCGGCCTGGGCACCGCAGCCATCGCCGTGATCGTTGCCATCGCGCTCGACCTTGGTCCCGTCCCGGCCGTCATCGTCACGCTGTTCACCTTTGTCACCACCATCATGAGCGCGCAGAGCTGCGGCCAGACGGGTATCGACCCCATGGAGATCTTTGGCCTCATCGTCATGCTCATCGTGGCTGCCTTCGCACAGATCGCTCAGGTCAAGCTGTTCTTTATCGCCGGCATCGTAGCCGTGGCGTGCGGCCTTGCGGGCGACGTCATGAACGACTTTAAGGCCGGCGCCGTGCTGGGCACCAACCCGCGTGCGCAGTGGATCGGCCAAGCCATTGGCGGCATCGTGGGTGCCCTGGTCGCTGCCGCTGTCATGGTCGCGCTCGTCACCGCCTATGGTCCGGACGCCTTCGGCCCCGACAAGAGCTTTGTGGCCGCGCAGGCAAGCGTGGTCGCCACCATGGTCTCGGGCATCCCGAGCGTGCCGTGGTTCGCAGGTGGCTTTATCGCCGGCATCGTCATGTACTGGCTTGGCATTCCGGCCATGATGATCGGCCTGGGCGTGTACCTGCCGTTCTACATGTCACTCACGGCATTCCTGGGCTCCTGCGTCAAGCTCGCCTACGACAAGTGGTCCGCCCACCGCGACGCCGAGGCCGGTCTTTCGGACGAGGAGAAGGCCGCCAAGGAAGACCCCTTCCAAGAGCAGGGCCTGGTTGCCGCCAGCGGCCTGCTCT
>CAJJYO010000266.1 GCA_905197385.1 uncultured Collinsella sp. | reverse complement strand
GGACGCGGTGAAAACGCTCACAGAGAGGCTTCTTCCCCTGGCCACCGTAATCACGCCCAATATTCCCGAGGCCATGGCCCTGCTCGACTATGAGGTCGACTCCGAGCGCACGCAGCAAAATGCTGCCATGCTCCTCACCCGCCGCTTTGGCTGCGCGTCCCTCGTTAAGGGCGGGCATCTTGTCAACGAGGCCAACGATGTACTGGCCGAACCCGCACCACTCGATGATGAGGGCAACCACCTAGGCGATCCGCTCACCACGTGGTTCCGCCACAAGCGTATTGAGACCGACAACACGCACGGCACCGGCTGCACGCTCTCGTCCGCCATCGCCTGCGCGCTGGCCCAGGGCATGGATCTTGCCGACGCCGTCAACGCCGGCAAGGCATACCTGACAGGCGCTCTAGCCGCCGGCCTGAACATGGGCAAAGGCTCCGGCCCTGTCAACCACATGTGGCAGTATTAAGATTCGCAGCCCAAGCCACCGCAAAGGCGCCCGCCCCCTTTGCGGTGGTTTGGGGTCGCGCTACTCTCCGAGCATCTCTTGGAGCTTGGCTGCCACGGCGTGACCCAGGCTCTCATGGCTTTCGGGCATCATATGCAGATAGTCGATATCGCCCGGCTCGGCAAAGTCGGCGGCATTCAAAAAGTCGCAGCCAAACTGCTCAGCCACATGCGCGTAGTACTCACCAAAATGTTCCGAGGCTTCTACGGAATGCTCGTCAAAATCGGTCATATATACGTCGGCGATCTGCGGCTTAATCTTGATAGGCGCCATCAGCAGAATGCGCGGACAAGGCGCAGCGTCGGTCCACGGAAACGCGCGGACGGCGCGAATCAGCGCCATGGCGCCACGGGCGATATCGGAAGCTGTCACGTTAAAGACCGTCTTACAGTCGTTGGTGCCCAGCATGATCACAATGGCGTCCAGCGGCTTATGGGCCTCGAGCAGCATCGGAAGTGCGCGGATGCCGTTAAGATTGGTGTCCAGATGGCACATGTCGTCGCGTACCGTCGTGCGGCCGTTGAGGCCTTCTTCAATTACATGCCAGCCCTCGCCTAAGTCACGTTGGGCCACGCCGCACCAGCGCACATCCTGCGCATAGCGCACCGCGGTGCCGTCGCGCATGCCCGCCGGATCGTAACCATAGGTGTTGCTGTCGCCAAAGCATAGAACGTTTTTCATCGTAAGCCCCTCGCTCAGTAAAAAGCCGACGGAAGCAGCCTCTCCCGCCGGCTCGACCTATCTGTCAGCACGTACCAATTACAGGTACTTCCGCCAATCGTCCTCGTCCTCATCATCCTCGGTAGCAGCCTGGATCTGCTCGGCGGCGCGAGCTGCCGCAGCGCGAGCGGCAACCTGGGCATAGGACTCCTCGTTGCGCTCGGGGAAGTTTGCCAGCACGTGCTCGAACTTGGCGAAATCTTCGTCCCAGCGCGTAGAGGGCACGGCAAAAAAGACCTGCTTGACCTTAAAGTCGCCCGATGCGAGCTCCTTGCGGAAGAGCTCGGCCACGGCCTCGGCGTCAAAGCCGTTGTTGTCGCAGCCCCAAGCGCCCAGCACGAGCTTCTCGCGACCCAGCTCGTCGCAGATGGCAAGCACAAAGCGGATGCGATCGCGCAGGGCGTCCAGCAGGGCATCGTCACCCACGCGATACTCCTGGCGAGCGCGCTTGGCGTTGGGCGCGGCGGCCACGATCACGTCGGCATACGCATGCACGTGGTTGCGGTCGAAGCGCACCGCAGGCACCACCAGCGCACGGTTGCGGTAAAGCTCGCAGTTGATGTTGCGGCGACGGTTCTCGCCGTACCATTTGCGCTGCTTATCGAGAACGTTGTACAGATACGAATCGGCGCACAGTGTGGCCTCCTGGCCCAGATAACCCTGAATATAGCCACCGCCCGGGTTGGTGAACGAGGCAAAGGCGAGCACGGCCATGTCGCAGAACTGCGCATAGCCACGACCGTTGTCCAAGATGGCCTGCGTGGCGGAGGCATCGAGCACGGTGACCTCAGGCAGGACCGGAGCGGGCTCCTCGGCGGCAGGCGCGGACTCGGTCTCCGTGGCCTCCTCTGCGGGCGCAGGCTCGGCCGTAACCTCGGTCTCGGCGGACGCAACCTCAGCGGTCTCGGC
>CAJJYO010000265.1 GCA_905197385.1 uncultured Collinsella sp. | reverse complement strand
CGCCCTCGCCTGTCACCACCGAGACAATCGGTGTCTTAAGGCCGCTCATCTCCATGAGATTCTGGGCAATCGCCTCGCCCTGGCCGCGCTCCTCGGCACCGATGCCGCAAAACGCGCCCGAAGTATCGACCAGGCACAGAACCGGTCGACCAAACTTTTCGGCCTGGCGCATAAGGCGACGCGCTTTGCGGTAGCCCTCGGGATGTGCCATACCAAAGTTGCGACGCATGCGCTCTTTGGTCGTGGTGCCGCGCTCGATGGCGATGACCGTTACGGGGCGTCCGTCTTTCCAGCCAATGCCAGCCACCACAGCAGCGTCGTCGCCAAAGTAGCGGTCGCCGTGCAGCTCCACAAATCCATCCAGGCCCAGCGAGATCATCTCGCCCGCCGTGGCGCGATCTGCCGAGCGGGTCTGCTTGACAATCTCGAGCGCGGTTTTTGGTGCGGCCGAGCGCTTAAACAAGTGCCCCAGCTTTTTGCCGCGGCGACCCGTATGCACAATCTCGTGCGGTGCCCCCAGGCCGCGCGCGTCCCCTTCGTGCGGCGCCAGCAACTCGCCTACCGTGAGCGCAATCTCGCCACGCGGAACAACGGCATCGCAAAAGCCGTGCTCCAGCAAAAACTCGGAGCGCTGGAATCCCTTGGGCAGGCGCTTGTGCATGTTCTGCTCGATCACGCGCGGGCCGGCAAACGCCGTCAGGGCATCGGGCTCGGCCAGGATAATGTCGCCCTCCATGGCAAAGCTCGCGGTTACGCCTCCGGTCGTGGGGTCGGTGAGCACCGTGATATACAGGCCGCCCGCCTCGCTGTGGCGCCTAACCGCCGCAGAAATCTTGGCCATCTGCATAAGCGATGTCACGCCCTCTTGCATGCGCGCGCCGCCCGAAACGGTAAAGCCGACAACCGGCAATCCCAGCTCGGTCGCACGCTCAAATGCGCGACAGATCTTCTCGCCCACCACGGAGCCCATCGAGCCCATCATAAAGTTGGCATCCATAAAGAAGAGTGCCGTATCGCAACCGCAGATTTTGCCCCTGCCGCACACAACGGCATCGCGCTCGCCCGAACGCTCACTCACGCTCTTGAGCTTGTCGGCATAGCCGGGAAACGAGAGGAAGTCCTCCGGCGCCAGATTGGCATCCCATTCCTCAAACGTGCCCTCGTCAACCGTCATGCGCATGCGCGCGCGACCGCTCACGCGAAAGTGTTTGCCGCAACGAGGGCAGACCTCGAGGTTGTCGTGCAGGCGCGCCTCATCGATCACACGGCGGCACTCCGGGCACTTGATAAACACGTGGCGCGCGGGAAACTCGGCGCACGACTCGGTCATCGGCCCCTCGAGGACGTTGACCGTCTTCGCTTTTCTATTCATCAGCATAGAGATGCCCCATCAGATCGGTGTGGTACATGCCCGACAAGAACTCATCGTTTGCCAGCACGTCGAGTTGAAGCTCGCTGTTTTCGCTCACGCCCTCAATCACGAGCTCGCCCAGGGCCGAGCGCATCTTGCGAATGGCGCCGTCACGCGTGGGCGCGCACACGATGAGCTTGCCGAGCATGGAGTCGTAGTACGGCGGAACTTTCGCACCGGTAAACATGGCGGAATCCCAGCGCACGCGCGGACCACCCGGCACACGCAACGCGGTAACCGTTCCGCATGACGGCAGAAAGTCCGGCGTTTCGGCATTGATGCGGCACTCCATGGCGTGATTGCGGATCGGCATGTCTTCCTGCTCAAAAGGCAGAGGCTGGCCGGCCGCCACACGCAGCTGCCACTTGACCAAGTCGGTATCGGTCACAAACTCCGTAACCGGATGCTCCACCTGCAAGCGCGTGTTCATTTCCATAAAGTAGAAATTGCCGTCGTCCGAATACAGGAACTCGATGGTACCGGCTCCTTCGTAGCCGACGGCACGAGCCAGGTCACGCGCTGCCTTGTGCATGCGAGCACGAATGTCGTCGTGTCCGTCGAGGCACGGTGCGGGGCTCTCCTCGATTAGCTTTTGGTTGCGACGCTGCACCGAGCACTCGCGCTCGCCGAGCGAAAACACATGGCCCTGCTTATCGGCCATAATCTGCACCTCGACATGGTGCGCCCCGGCCTGCTGCTCTACGGCGTGTTCCCGGCCAAAGAGACCGCCGGGCTCGACCTGCG
>CAJJYO010000264.1 GCA_905197385.1 uncultured Collinsella sp. | reverse complement strand
CATATGTCTTTAAGCTGCTGTCGCACGTTGGCTATCGACCAGATTTTTCGGCCTGTGTGCTGTGCGGAGACCCCATGCTGACGTATTTTTCGCCCCAGGCGGGCGGTCTCATGTGCGGATCGTGCGCGTCGAGCGTTCCGGGTGCCGAGCTGGTATCGACCGGTGAGGTCGCATGGCTGCGCGCCCTCATGTCGATGACCTTCGATGCGCTTTTGGCCGAGAAAATCGACTCGCATACGGCGGCGTTCTTGCTTGGGCTTTCGCATGTGTGGGCGGCGACGCATACCGACCAGCGCCTCCGTGCGATGGAATTCATGTTGGGTCGGTGATGATGCGCAGGCGCGGGCTGCTTGTGGTAACATACCGACCTGTTGGTACCTCGACCTTGGATGCTCGCTCCACCGGCGGCTTCCCAGTCCGAGGCGAATCGAGTCGCCCGCGGGCGACGTAAAACGAAAGGTGAAACAATGACTGTTTCCAAAGAGCGCAAGGCGGAGCTGACTGCCCAGTTCGGTAACACCCCGGTCGACACCGGTAACCCCAAGGTTCAGGTTGCTATCCTGACTGAGCGCATCAAGGAGCTGACCGAGCACATGAAGTCCCACCAGAAGGACTTCCACACCCGTCGTGGCCTGCTCATGCTCGTCGGCCGTCGTCGTCGTCTTCTTTCCTACATCAAGAAGAACGACATCGTCGAGTACCGTGAGCTCATCAAGGCTCTGGGCATCCGCGACAACATCCAGTAAGGATTTGTACATGCTAAGAGCGTCCTGCGCAGCGGGGCGCTCTTTTTGTGTAAGGGCGCGAACAATCACGCTCTGAAGCGTGGCGGGGGCAGGGGGCTCGCGTCACATGAGAAGCCCGCAGGCAAGGGGCCTGTGGGGTAAAGGAGAACAATGACACTCGTATCCAAGACCTTTGAGCTGTACGGCAAGACCTACACCTTTGAGTCGGGCGAGCTTGCCAAGCAGGCCACCGGCGCTTGCCTGGTCAAGCAGGGCGACACCACGATGCTCGACACCGTGGTCGTCTCCAAGGAGCGCAAGAACTACGACTTCTTCCCGCTGACCGTCGACTTCAACGAGAAGATGTACGCAGCCGGCCGCATCCCGGGTGGCTACCTCAAGCGTGAGGGCCGTCCCAGCGAGAAGGCCACGCTCACCGCGCGCATGATCGACCGTCCGATTCGCCCGAGCTTCCCGGACGGCTTCCGCAATGAGGTACACATCGTCGCCACCTCGCTCGTCGCCGACCAGGTCAACCCCTTCGACGTCATCAACGTTATGGGTGCATCCCTGGCCATGACGCTCGGCGGCGTGCCCTTCGAGGGCCCGCTTGCCTGCGTGCGCATCGGCCGTAACGTGGAGACCGGCGAGTTTATCGTCAACCCCACCTACGAGGAGCGCGAGAACTCCGATCTGGACCTGGAGCTGGGCGGATCTGCCGACTTTATCTCGATGGTCGAGGCCGGCGCCGAGGAGATCTCCGAGGACGACATGCTCGCCGCCATGAAGTTTGGCCAGGAGGCCCTTGCTGCCTTCTGCCAGGCTCAGGACGAGTTCGTTGCCGAGTGGGAGCAGGTCAACGGCCCCATCGTCAAGAAGGAGTACCCGCTCGACCAGCCCGTCGAGGAGGTCCAGGAGCGCATCTTCGCCCACTACGACGAGATGGCAGCCGCCCTTCGCGATGCCGACAAGCTCTCCCGTATCGGCAAGGTCGAGGCTCTGAAGGAGTCCATCCGCGCCGAGTTCACCGAGGAGGAGCAGGCCGCTTGGGAGCGCGAGATCCCCGTGGTGCTCAAGAAGCTCGAGAAGAAGGCCATGCGCACCATGGTCGTCGAGACCGGCGAGCGCGTCGCCGGCCGTGCCGCCGACGAGATTCGTCCCATCATGGTGAAGGACAACTACCTGCCGCTCGTTCACGGCTCCGGTCTGTTCCAGCGTGGCCAGACCCAGGTGCTTTCCGTCCTGTCGCTCGGCATGCTCAACGAGGGCCAGCGTCTGGATACCATCGAGCCCACCGAGGGCAAGCGCTACATGCACCACTACAACTTCCCGCCTTTCTGCACCGGCGAGACCGGCCGCATGGGCAGCCCCAAGCGCCGCGAGATCGGTCACGGTAACCTGGCTGAGCGCGCTCTGCTTCCGGTGCTTCCCGACGAGAACG
>CAJJYO010000263.1 GCA_905197385.1 uncultured Collinsella sp. | reverse complement strand
GGGCCCCTGGCCGGCGGCGCCACCGTGGGCCTTGCCGCCCTTCTTGCCGGTGCCATGCCCACCGCCGGCAGACGTCTCGCCCGGGCGTGGCGGCACGGGGCGAATCAGGCAATGCTTGGTATAGCCGATCAGATCACGACGCCCGGCCTTCTCTAGCGCCTCGCGCACCAGCTTGTAGTTCTCGGGCTTGCGATACTGGATGAGCGCGCGCTGCATGGCCTTCTCATGCGGGTCGCGCGCCACGTAGATCGGCTGCATGGTGCGCGGATCTACACCGGTGTAGTACATGCAGGTCGACATGGTGGACGGGGTGGGGTAGAAGTCCTGCACCTGCTCGGGCATGTAGCCCATGTCGCGCACGGCTTCGGCAAGGTCCACGGCTTCCTTCATCGTCGAGCCGGGATGGCTCGAGATTAGGTATGGCACCACGTATTGCTTAAGACCATATTCGCGGTTCAAGCGTTCAAATTTGCGGCAGAATGCGTCGTAGACAGCTCGGCTCGGCTTGCCCATCACGGACAGCACCGCGTCGCTCACGTGCTCGGGCGCTACGCGCAGCTGGCCCGAGACATGGTGTTCCAGCAGCTCGCGCAAAAACTCGTCCGAGGCATCGGCCATGGTGTAGTCAAAACGGATGCCGCTGCGCACGAAGACCTTTTTGACGCCCGGCAGCTGGCGCAGGTCGCGCAACAGCTGCGTGTAGCCGCTTTCGTCGACCACCATGTTCTTGCACACGCTCGGCCACAGACAGCGCTTGTTCTTGCACACGCCGTGCTTGAGCTGCTTGTCGCAGGCGGGACGGCTAAAGTTGGCCGTCGGTCCGCCTACGTCGTTGATGTAGCCCTTAAACTCGGGATCGCGCGTGAGCAGCTCTGCCTCGCGCATGATCGAGTCGTGGCTGCGCATCTGCAACACGCGACCTTGGTGGAAGGTGAGGGCGCAAAACGAGCATTCACCAAAGCACCCGCGGTTGGAGCTGATTGAAAACTTGATCTCGGCAAAGGCCGGCACGCCGCCCGCGGCATCGTAGTCGGGATGCCAATCGCGTGCGTAGGGGAGCTCGGCCACCTCGTCCATCTCATCGGTCGTCAACGTCGCCGACGGCGGGTTCTGCACCACATAGACGCTGTTGGGATAGGGCTCTACCAGGCGATGTCCGGTGATGGGGTCCATATTCTGCTGTTGCACGTTAAAGCTGCGTGCGTAGTTGAGCTTGTCGGCGGTAAGGTCGTCCCAGCTGGGTAGCAGGTCGTAGTCGTAGACCTCGTCGAGCGAGCCTGTGCGGTAGACGGTGCCGTTGATATAGGTGATCTGATCGATGGGCAGCCCCGCGTCGAGCGCGTCGGCAATCTCGACAATCGCGTGCTCGCCCATGCCGTAGATGAGGATGTCGGCGCCCGAGTCGAGCAGCACCGAGCGCTTGAGCTTATCCTGCCAGTAGTCGTAGTGGGCCAGGCGGCGCAGGCTTGCCTCGATGCCGCCGATGATGATGGGGGCGTCCTTAAACGTCTGGCGGATGAGGTTGCCGTAGACCGTGACGGCTCGGTTGGGACGGCGCCCCTCCTCGCCACCGGGGGTATAGGCGTCGGTGTGGCGGCGGTGTTTGGTCACCGAATAGTGGTTGACCATGGGGTCCATGTTGCCGGCACTGACCAAAAAGCCCAGGCGCGGCTCGCCGAGCACAGTGATGCTGGCGGGGTCGGTCCAGTCGGGTTGGCAGATGATGCCCACCTTGTAGCCGTGCGCGTCGAGGACGCGACTGATGATGGCCATGCCAAAGCTGGGATGGTCCACATAGGCGTCGCCGCCCACCACCACGAAGTCCAGCTGGTCCCACCCCCGGGCCTCCATGTCGGCCCGGCTGATGGGGAGAAATTCGGTGTAATGTTCCATAGTTATCCTTTTTCTTTCATTATGCCTGCCCTATACAGCAGGGCTCTATTGCTTCCGAAATCAAAAATTCTATTCATCCAGCGTGAGCCTGTCCGGTACGCCAGTGGCTTCCCTGGTAGGGGAGCTGGCAAAGCCGTCCGGCTTTGACTGAGAGGTTATTCATCCGGTTGATTCATCTGCATTTCCAGCCACTGCTGGCGGCTGATGAGGACAGCGCGGGGCTTTGCGCCCTCGTAGGGGCCGATGATGCCCTTTTCTTCCATCTCGTCCATGATGCGGGCGGGGCGG
>CAJJYO010000262.1 GCA_905197385.1 uncultured Collinsella sp. | reverse complement strand
CCAGCCGATGCTCTCCTGCAGACGCGGAATCATCAGATTGCGCAGCAGCTCCAGAACGCCGATGGAAAGCAGCGAGCCCAAAATGGCCTGCAGCACGCCCTCGGTGATAAACGGGCCACGAATGAAGCCGTTGCTGGCGCCGACCAGACGCATAATCGCAATCTCACGACGACGCGCCGTGATGGACAGGCGAATCGTGTTGTTGATGAAGATGAATGCGATAAAGGTCAGAAGACCAACGAGCACCACGGCGGCGATGCGGATGTAGTTGGTCACCTGGAACAGGCGGCTCACTTCCTCCTGGCCGTACAGCACGCTCGCGTTGACGTCGCCGTCATCCGCGATCTTCTGGAAATCGGCATCCTTCTTGAGCTTCTTTGCCGTGCTCTCGACCTTGGACGGATCGTCCATCTCAATAGCGAAGGAAGCCGGCAGCGGGTTCTGGCCATCGAGCGCGCTCATGGTGGCGTCGGCGTTGCCCGACATCTTGCTCGTATACTCGGCCAGCGCGTCGTCCTTGTCCTTATAGGTCACGGACTTGACGTTATTCCACGTCTTAAGCTCGGCCTCAAAAGCCTGAACATCGGCCTGATCGGCGTCATCACTAATGAACGCGTTGATGACAACCTGATCCTCGACGGTGCCGATCACGGAGTTCAGCATCGCAGAGCCCATGATGAACAGGCCGATGATAAACAGCGAAAGGAAAATCGTGATGACGGCGCCGAGCGAGGTAGTCCAGTTACGGAAGAAGTGGCTGATTGCCTCTTTGAAGGAGTAGCCCACGTTAGTTGGTGCCATAGTTGCCGTAACCTCCCCTCTCCTGGTCGCGGATGACGTGGCCGCCCTCGAGGGCGATCACGCGACGGTGCATGCTATCGACCATCTCGCGGTCGTGCGTGGCGACGATCACGGTGGTGCCGGTGCGGTTAATACGCTCAAGCAGCTTCATGATGCCCAGCGAGATCGCCGGGTCGAGGTTGCCCGTGGGCTCGTCGCAGATCAGCAGCGGCGGACGGTTGACCATAGCACGGGCGACGGCAACGCGCTGCTGCTCGCCACCGGAAAGCTGGTCGGGCAGCGAGTCCATCTGATCGGCCAGACCGACCAGGCGCAGCACCTCGGGCACCTGGCTGCGAATGACGCCCTTGGGCTTGCCGATGCACTGCAGGGCAAACGCCACGTTTTCGTAGGCGGTCTTTTGCGGCAGAAGCTTAAAGTCCTGGAACACGGCGCCAATCTGGCGGCGCAGGAACGGAACCTTGCGGTTCTTGATCTTCATGAGGTCCTGACCGGCAACCAGGATGCGGCCGCTCGTCGGCTTGACGTCGCGGTTGAGCGTCGACAGCAGCGTGGTCTTACCCGAGCCGGAGTGACCGACCAGGAAGACGAACTCGCCCGGATAGATCTCGATGTTGATGTCGTCGAGTGCAGGCTTGTTGGGCTGTGCCGGATAGATCTTGGTGACATGCTCCATAAGGATGACGGGCTCGACACCGGCCTGCTTGGCCATCTTCTTGCGGCTGGCCTGCGGATCGATGGGCGCAAACACCGACGTAAAATCGGGGTTGTTGAGCGCGTTATCGAGGCTTGCGACCTCGGCTGCCTGATCGCTCTCGACCACCGGGGCAGCAGGCTGCGTGGGGTCGGGAACAGCGGCAAAGAGACCGGACTGCGCAGGCTGAGGAGCCGGCGTCGCAGGGGCCAAGGGGTCGGGAATGCCGGCCATGGTAGGCTGCGGCGTGGCGGCACCAGCCTGAGGCTGCTCCACGCGAGCGGTCACGGCCTGAACGGGCTCAAAACCCGCCGTGCCGGAAAGCGCGACATCGCTGGTTGGATTGTAGGCAAAGGGATCGGATGCCGGCTGTGCCTGATCTGCCGGCTGAGCGGGGGCCTGAGCAACAGGCTGGCCCTCTGAATCCGGAGTGGCGAAACGACTGCCCTGGACGCCTGCCTGCGTCTTGGGGGCATCATCGCCCGCACCGGAGGTACGGAAGTGGTTACCCACTGGTGCTCCTTATCGTCGTGCGTTTAAACTACATGAGCGCTTTGTATTTTAGCAGCATTAGCTTTGCTGCACATAAGAAGCATGGCGTGGTTAGGGATCCCGTCGGCCGGACACAGGGTTACTCTCCAAATCGTCCTCGGACATGTCAGGACCCCGCCGTGCACTTCGCGCGGCGGGG
>CAJJYO010000261.1 GCA_905197385.1 uncultured Collinsella sp. | reverse complement strand
GATCGCCGGCGGCGAGGTTGCTCCCGGCTATGTCGACGTTTTCCCCGCGCCCAAGACCATCGACAGCATTAAGCTGCGCCTGGCCCGCGTGCACGCCATCTGCGGTGCCGACATCGAGCCCGACTTTATCGAGCGCTCGCTCACCCGCCTGGGCTGCACCGTCGAGCGCGACGGCGAGGACTTTATGGTCACGCCGCCGAGCTTCCGTCCCGACCTGCCGCGTGAGATCGACCTGATCGAGGAGGTTCTGCGCCTGTGGGGCATGGGTCGCGTCACGGCGACCATTCCGGCTGCCAAGAACCACATCGGCGGCCTGACTCGCGAGCAGAAGCTCACCCGCAAGGTCGGCGAGATCCTGCGCGCCTGCGGCCTCAACGAGACCACGACCTTTGGCTTTGCCGCTCCGGGCGACCTGGAGAAGATCGGCATGTCCACCGAGGGCCGCGGCTGCCCCGTGGTGCTCATGAACCCGCTGGTGGCCGAGCAGACCGAGATGCGCCGCTCGCTGCTGCCGGGTCTGCTGCAGTCCGTTGCCTATAACGAGGCGCACGGTACGCCCAACGTACACCTGTACGAGGTCGGCAGCCTGTTCCATGGCCGCGAGAACGCCAGCCTGCCCAAGGAGACCAAGTCCGTCGCGGGCGTGCTCTCGGGCCAGTGGAGCGAGCAGTCTTGGAGCATGAAGTACCGCAAGCTGCGTTTCTTCTTTGGCAAGGGCATCGTCGAGGAGCTGCTCGCCCAGCTGCGCATCGAGAAGGTTCGCTTCCGTCCCGTCGAGGGCGAGGGCTATGCCTTCCTGCAGCCGGGTCGTGCTGCCGAGGTCCTGTCCGGCGGCACCGTGCTGGGTTGGGTCGGCGAGATCCACCCCGAGGCGCGCGAGGCTATGGGCATTGACGAGGTCGTCGTCGCCTTTGAGCTCGACTTGGATAAGCTGATCAAGGGCGCCCGCAACCAGGAGAACTACCGTGAGTTCTCGCAGTACCCGGCCGTTGAGCACGACCTCGCTATCGTGGTTGACAACACTGTGACCTGCGAGGATCTTGAGCGTCGTATTACGAGTGCCGGCGGCAAGCTGCTCGAGGGCGTGCGCCTGTTCGATGTCTACCGCGATCCGGTCCGCATCGGCAAGGGCAAGAAATCCATGGCCTTTGCGCTTACGTATCGCTCCGACGACCACACGCTCACCAGCGAAGAGGTCGAAAAGGCGCACCAGAAGATCGTCACCAAGGTGTGCAAGGGCGTAAACGGCGAGGTCCGCGGCTAGGTCCTGCGCCGGATATAGACCAGCGTCGGCTGCCGCCGAGTCTTACGTGACTGCTGTTTTCGGTATAAGGCACCGTTGAGCCTTCATATATGACACGCGCATTACATAACGGCGTGCTGCTTTGTCGGCAGTGCGCCGTTTTGCTATGATAGCCCGCGGCGTGTTACGAATCTGACAATGCGTAACACTGACAAGGTGATTCAAGCGGCGTTGCAATTCTGTGCGTCGATAACCGGGAGGCGTATATGCACATTCCAGATAACTACCTGTCCCCGCAGACCGATGCCGTTATGGCGGTGGCGATGGTGCCCGTTTGGGTCCATTGCATCAAAAAGGTACGCGCCACGCTCGATCGCGAGCACATGGCTTTCCTGGGCATCTGCGCTGCGTTCTCCTTCTTGCTCATGATGTTTAACGTGCCGCTGCCCGGCGGCACCACGGGTCACGCCGTCGGCGGTGCACTCATCGCGCTGCTGCTGGGCCCCGAGGCCGCGGCCATTGCGGTTTCGGTCGCACTGGCACTGCAGGCGCTGCTGTTTGGCGACGGCGGCATCCTGTCCTTTGGAGCCAACTGCTTTAACATGGCATTTGTGCTGCCGTTTGTGGCAGCCATCGTGTTCCGTGCGCTCAACGGCCGCCTGCACGACAAGAGCTGGGGCACTTCGGTTTCTGCCATCGTGAGCGGCTGGATCGGCTTGTGCGTGGCTGCCCTGTGCGCTGCCATCGAGTTCGGCATTCAGCCGATGCTCTTCACCAACGCCTCGGGTGCCCCGCTATACTGCCCCTTCCCGCTGTCTGTTTCCATTCCGGCCATGTTGATTCCGCACATGCTGGTAGCCGGTGTGGTCGAGGGCGTGGCGACTGCCGCGATCTACGGCTTTATCAAGAAGACGGCGCCGGGCGTTATCGTCGGCCCCGAAGCC
>CAJJYO010000260.1 GCA_905197385.1 uncultured Collinsella sp. | reverse complement strand
CCTCTCATGCGAAAGGCGCCCCCGCGGGCATTCAATGTCAGTGACGGGCAGGCCACATGGGGAACTGCCCGTCAGATCAGCCGGCGCTATTTGATCACGCGCACGCGATACATCGACGGAATCTGCTTGAGCGCCTCGATGGTGCTGCTGTCCAGGTGCTCGTCGGTGTCGAACATGGTGTAGGCGTTCTCGCCGGCGGACTCGTTGGTCATACGCTGCACGTTGGCGTTGTCCTTGGCCAAGATGGCTGTGATCTGGCCGATCATGTTGGGCACGTTGGCGTGCAGGCAGGCGATGCGGCTCGCGGCGCGCGCCTTGCCCATGCTGCAGGCGGGGTAGTTGACGCTGTGCGCGATGTTGCCGTTCTCCAGGTAATCCTTGAGCTCGCTGATGGCCATATCGGCGCAGTTGGCCTCGGCCTCGCCGGTGCCGGCGCCCGAGTGCGTGGTGATAAACGTGTTGGGCATCTTGACGGTTTTGGGCGTGGCAAAGTCGCAGCTAAACCAGCTCAGCTTGCCCTCGCGCAGGGCAGCGTCGACGGCGTCCTCGTCAATGATGGTTTCGCGTGCGTAGTTGATGAGCACGGCGTCGGGTGCCAACAGGTTAATCTGCTCGGTGCTGATCATGCCGATGGTGTCGGCCTTGCTGGGCACGTGTACGGTGAGGTAGTCGCAGCCGCGGCAGAGATCCTCGAGCGTGCCCACACGCTGCACCTCGCGGCTCAGCACCCACGCGTGCTCAACGGAAATGAACGGGTCGTAGCCGTAAACGTCCATGCCCAGGTCGACGCAGGCGTTGGCGACCTTGGAGCCCACGTTGCCCAGGCCGATGACGCCGATGCGCTTGCCCTTGAGCTCGCGGCCCACAAAGGCCTTCTTGGCCTTTTCGGCATCGACCTGAATCTCGGGGTCGTCGGCGTTGTCGCGCACCCAGTTCATCGATTGCACCACGCCGCGGCTCGAGAGCACCAGCATGCCTAGGACGAGCTCCTTAACGGCGTTGCTGTTAGCGCCGGGGGAGTTAAAGACGACGACGCCCTTCTTGGCGTACTCCTCGACGGGGATGTTGTTGACGCCGGCGCCGCAGCGGGCGATAGCGCGGATGCCCTCGGGCAGCTCGTAGCCGTGCAGGTCGGTCGAGCGCATCAGAATGGCGTCGGCCTCTTCGGCGGTGCTCACAAACTCGTAGCCCTCACCAAACTCGACCTTGCCGTCCTTGGTAATGTCATCGATGGTTTTAATCTTGCGCATGGAAAACTCCTTAGCAGGTTTTGATCTATACAGGGTGGTCTGAGATGGCTGATCGGCCCGCGCGTTGCGGGCTAGTTAGATCGCGGGCTCAAACTAAGCTGCGCTTCGAAGTCCTTCATGTACGAGGCCAGTGCCTGCACATCTTCCATGGTTACGGCGTTGTAGACGCTCGCGCGCATGCCGCCCACCAGGCGATGGCCCTTGACGTTTTGAATCTGGTGCTCGGCCGCGCCTGCGACAAAGGCCGCATCGAGCTCGGCGTCGCCGGTACGGAAGGTGACGTTGGCGATGGAGCGGCTGTCTGTCTGCGTGGTGCCATGGAACAGCTCGCTTTGCTCGAGCAGGTTGTAGAGCAGGTTGGCCTTGGCCCAGTTGCGCTCGGCCATGGCGCCAAGTCCGCCGGTTTGCTCCACCCAGCGGAATACCTTGCCGCACACGTAGATGCCAAAGGTGTTGGGCGTGTTGAGCATGGAGCCCTTGGCGGCCTGGGTCTTAAGGTCCATGTACTGCGGCGCCCGCGCAAAGGCGGGGCCGTCGGCGATGAGGTCGTCGCGCACGATAACCACGGTCACGCCCGCGGCGCCGGCGTTTTTCTGCGCGCCGGCGTAGATGAGCCCGTAGCGCTCAACATCGAGCGGCTGCGACAGAAAGCAGCTCGAGACATCTGCGACCAGCGGTACGTCGCCGCAAGCGGGCAGCTCGTGGTACATGGTGCCAAAGATGGTGTTGTTCTGGCAGATGTAAACGTAGTCGAGCCCGTCGCTCGCGGCCTCGGCGGCAATGCGCGCGTTGATGTCGGCCATGTCGGGGATGCGGTCGAAGTTGGTGTCCTCGGAGCTCGCGAGCAGCACGGCCTCGCCGTACTTGGCGGCTTCTTTGTATGCCTTGTTGGCAAAGTTGCCGGTCACGACGTAGCCGGCGCGGCCGCGGCACATGAGGTTCA
>CAJJYO010000259.1 GCA_905197385.1 uncultured Collinsella sp. | reverse complement strand
AGGAAAAGACACTGGCATTTCTGGACCGCTTCACAGAGGAAAAGCCCTTTGTGAAGATCGGCATGGAGCTGTTCTACGCCGAAGGCCCTTCCATCGTCCGGGAGATCCGGGCCCGGGGCCACAAGATCTTCCTGGATCTGAAGCTGCATGATATCCCCAACACCGTGAAAAAGGCTATGGCCGCTCTGTCCGCGCTGGATGTGGACCTGGTGAACGTCCATGCCGCCGGTACCGGCGCCATGATGTCCGCCGCTCTGGCGGGCCTGACCCGTCCGGATGGTACCCGCCCGCTGCTGATCGCTGTGACCCAGCTGACCTCCACGGATCAGGACATGCTGGAAAAAGAGCTGTGGATCGAAAAGCCCATTGCCGAAGTGGTGATGCACTATGCGGAGATCGCCTCCATCGTGGGACTGGACGGCGTGGTGTGCTCTCCCCTGGAGGCAGGCGCGGTCCACGAGCGCTGCGGCAAGAACTTCCTCACCGTGACCCCCGGTGTCCGCTTTGCTGACGGAGATGTGGGCGACCAGAAGCGGGTCACCACGCCGGCCAAGGCCAAGGAGCTTGGCTCCGACTACATCGTGGTGGGCCGTCCCATCACCGGCGCCGACGATCCGGTTGCCGCCTTTGACGCCATCGTCGCCGAGCTGGTCGAAAACGTCGCGTAAAAGATTCCCCTAAGTCACCACTTTTGGGTCTCATTAGCACAAAATAGCCCCTGTGCCTGCGTAAACTTTCCCATCCTTTGTGTGGAATCGCAGGTCAGGGGCTTAACTTTGGGCGCAGTATATTGCACTTTTTGCGGGTATCGTCTAACCTATGGAGCCGCGATTGGGCATTTTGCACGTTCTACGTGCTAAAATGCCAATTATTGAATCAGATATAACCCAACTATTTGGAGGTACGAATGGCACTCCCTCAGCTTACCGATGAGCAGCGCAAGCAGGCTCTTGAGAAGGCTGCTGCCGCACGTCACGCCCGCGCTGAGCTTCGCGAGCAGATCAAGAAGGGCGAGAAGTCCCTTGAGTCCGTGCTCAACTCCGATGACCCCATCGCTTCCCGCATGAAGGTTTCCACCCTCATCGAGTCTCTCCCTGGTTATGGCAAGGCCAAGGCCGCCAAGATCATGGAGGAGCTCGGTATCTCCGCTACCCGTCGCGTCCAGGGCCTCGGCGTCCGTCAGCGCGAGCAGCTCCTCGAGCAGCTGACCAAATAAGTGAGCGCTCAGGATTCCAAGCTCTTTGTGATTTCTGGACCGTCAGGCGCAGGGAAGGGTACGCTCGTCCCTCGTGTGCGCGAGCGCCGCTCGAACCTGGGCCTGACGGTTTCGGCTACCACGCGAGCACCACGCAAAGGTGAGGTCGACGGCGTCAACTACTTTTTTCTGACGCGCGAGGAGTTCGACCGCCGCGTGGCAAACGGTGAGTTTGTTGAGTGGGCCGAGGTCCACGGTAACTGCTACGGCACGTTGGTGAGCGAGGTCACATCCAAGCTCGCCTCTGGCGCATCTCTGATTTTGGAGATCGATGTCCAGGGCGCCCTGCAGGTGAAGGAGCGTTTCCCCGAGGTCGTGCTGATCTTTATCAAGCCGCCTTCGCTTGAGGTGCTCCGCGAGCGTCTAGTCGGTCGCGGTACCGAGACGCCCGAGACGATTGAGCTGCGTATGGCAAACGCCGCCGATGAGCTTGCCCTTGCCGACCGCTACGACGACGTCGTGGTTAATGACGATCTCGACCGCGCGACCGATGAGCTCGTTCGCGTTCTCGATATGCATGAAAGGATCTGAGGTCCGTGTCCGTTGTAAAGCCTTGCATTGACGATCTTCTGGAGAAGACCGATCACAACCGCTTCCTGCTCGCTTCGCTTGCCTCCAAGCGCGCCTGCGATATCAATAGCATGCTGCGTGGCCAGCACAACCGCGTGCTTGCCGTCCAGGATGTCGATGACATCACCATCGGGCTTTCCGGTGCCGACACCATCTCGATGGCTATGGACGAGATTGTCGACGGCGACATCTCTTACGACGAGGCCCGTTACGAGAAGGCGCTCGGCCACAAGGTTGCTGAAGCCTAAATGGCGGCTCGCGTCTGCCTGGTCCACTACCGGCACCACCGGGGCGAAGACGAACACGTCGTTATAACCTTTGCCGCCCGTGAGCGCTTTCAGTTCGGCGGTCGGGTCGGCCATTGCGCCGGGGTTCACGTATTT
>CAJJYO010000258.1 GCA_905197385.1 uncultured Collinsella sp. | reverse complement strand
ACACAGCATGTCATGAAGACAACGATATCGGCATGCTCAAGATCGAGCGCCATGAGACAGCCATACGAATCAAGCAGACCGCTCACGCGCTCGGAATCGTGCTGATTCATCTGGCAGCCAAAGGTGCGGATAAAGTAGGTTTTACCGGCAAGAATATCGCGTACGGCACGCTGGTCCATGTGCATAAGTCCTAACGATGGAAGGGAGGCGAATCGAGGCAAGCAGAAGCTATGCCACAGGCTTAACATCATCCATGACGACGTTATCCATAGCAGCTCGATTGATCTGGTGAACGTAAATAGAAAGACGGATGGCCGTGCGCGACTCCCCGTTAATAAGGATGTCGGAGAACACGGGCGCGCAGGAAATATCAAAACCGGTTGGAATCAAAAAACCGCGCGCGATAGCCACAGCCTTTATGGCCTGGTTGACCGCACCAGCGCCGACACACTGGATGTTGACGGGTACACCATCCTTGACCATGCCGGCGATGGCGCCGGCAACGGACGCGGGCGATGATTTGCTTGATACCTTCAGGCAATCCATGAAGAAACTCCTGCGTTTAAAAGTACGTTTTAACTGCAATAACTGTATCGTACCGAGTGGACTCGGTAAAGGCACTATTCCTCTTTGGCAAGATCGAAGGTCACAGTGATTCGATCACGCGAAACACGAATCTTTGGGTCGCCGCAAAGGTTGAGATAGTACCGGGCGGCAAGGTCATTAAAGTCGCGCTCCACAGCACGCGAAAACTGTGCCATGTCATCCTTGGCAATACGTAGCCCGCGACGATCCTTCGCGAGATCGACAGGAGCCGGCGCATGCGAGGACGAATCACGCTCGCGCAGCAGACGCGCGGTCACACCGCGAACGGGCTTAATCTGCCCTGCCAAAATGCGATGTGCCGTGCGCTCGGACATCTCAAGACCCAAACCCGAGCAGATACGAATAAAGTCCTCGGCATCAGAGGCAAGGCCTAAACGATCGACAACCGGAAGCTCGCTCTCGTCATCAATAAACAGGAGACGAGACGTATCGAGCCGACTTGACGCCTGAGCATAAAGGGTCGCGGCAATCTCAGACGGAGAACCAAGATAGACATCGCAACCACGCAGCTCCTCGAGCGCAAACTCACAGGCAGCGCGAATAATATTATGCGGGCCGCGAGCACAGACATAACGTCCGTCCTCATCCTTGACGGCCTGGGGCCAGCTGGACTGATCGGCACGCTCACTGAGGCGGTCGGCTGCAACGCTCACCTTAAAGGCTGAACCAAGATCGACGCCGGACGTGACCACAAGGGCCTCGTCGGTGTTCTGCTTGATCGAAAACAATGCCATGCCACGACCGTGAACGCCCCAACGGTCCATCTTCATGCTCTCGAGCTTGGAGGTAACGCGGGCATCGAAGATTCGCTCTTGCATATCCTGCGGAACGCCCGAACCGTTATCCAAAAAGACAAGCGTGCGAACGCCATCTTCCTTGGTCGTGGCGAGATAGACTTTGTCGGCGCCGGCATCGCGAGCATTACGGAGCATTTCGATGACGATATCCTCAACATGCTGAATGTCGTGCTTTGCCTGGCGCCGCTCGGCCTCCGAAACGCGGAGGCGGACATACCCCTCGCCAAGGTTCTCCTCGACGCGAAGGTTGCCCTCCCCCGACATCGACGCGATAAATGAGATGAGCTCGTTCGCGTCGCTCATGTTATTTAGCGATATCGACAGCGCGGCTCTCGCGAATCACGACGACGCGCACCTGACCGGGATACTCCATCTCTTCCTCGATCTGATGGGCGATATCGTGAGCCAGGACCGTGGACTGGGCATCGGAGATCTTGTCAGGCTGAACCATAACGTGGACCTCGCGACCAGCCTGCATGGCATAGGTACGCTCGACGCCGTCATGGGAGTTGGCGATCTCCTCGAGCTTCTCAAGACGCTTGATGTAGTTCTCGGCAGACTCGCGACGGGCGCCGGGGCGAGAAGCAGAGACGGCATCGGCGGCCTGTACCAGGACATCGAGCACCGTGTTGGGGTCGACATCGGCATGGTGAGCCTCGATAGCGTGGACGATGACGGGCTTCTCGCCATAACGGCGGGCAAGCTCGGCGCCGATGACGGCATGCGGGCCCTCGACGTCATGGTCGATTGCCTTGCCCAGGTCGTGCAGCAGGCCGGCGCGCTTGGCGGTCACAACGTCCAGGCCAAGCTCGGAAG
>CAJJYO010000257.1 GCA_905197385.1 uncultured Collinsella sp. | reverse complement strand
CCCGCCATAAACCATAGGAAGCGCCATACGAGAATCCACCCTTCATCAAACAACGATGGGTGCAAAGTACCCTGACCCCTTTGCACCATAGCAAAAAGGGGCAAAGCCATCTGTTGGCTTTGCCCCTTCCTTAGCTTGATTTACTCATCCATGAGATAGTAGTGGCCCAGTGCGTCGGCACCCAGGATGGCGTTTGCGACCATCTCGGGCGTCACCTCAAACGGCATATTGCACATGGTGTCCTCGGGCGCGCACGCGGCCTCGGCAACAATCATGGCCTGCTCGCGCGTAAGCTCGGCAACGCCAAGTTCCTTCATCGTGACCGGCAGGCCCAGCTCAATGCAGAAGCCCAAGACTTCCTCGAGCTTCTCGGTCGGGGCATCCTCGAGTACCAGCTGGACGATAGTGCCGAAGGCGACCTTCTCGCCGTGATACATGCTGTGGCACTCGGGCAGCATCGTCAGGCCATTGTGGATGGCATGAGCGGCAGCAAGGCCCGAGCTCTCAAAGCCAATGCCCGAAAGCAGCGTATTGGCCTCGATGATGTGCTCGACGGCAGGCGTGAGCGCACCCTTCTCCAGCGCAACCTTGGCCTTGACGCCATCGGCCATAAGCGTCTCGTAGCAGAGCTTGGCGAGCGCCAGACCAGCCATGCTGCCCTTGCCGCCAGCGCAGGTGCCGCCGTCGGCATCGTGCGTCGCCTGGGCCTCGAAGTAGGTTGCGAGCGCATCGCCCATACCGGAAACCGTCAGGCGCACCGGGCTCGCCGCGATAACCGTCGTATCCATCAGGACGATATTGGGGTTTGCCTTAAGGAAGAGGTACTTATCGAACTGGCCGTCATCGGTGTAAAGCACCGAAAGCGCCGAGCACGGTGCATCGGTCGAGGCAATGGTGGGGCAAATGATAACCGGGGACTCCAGGTAATAGGCGACGGCCTTCGCGGTGTCGAGGATCTTGCCGCCACCGACGCCGACGATGATGTCGCAACCGTTGTCGCGAGCGAGCGCAACCAGGCGATCGACCTCGCCCTTGGAGCACTCGCCGTTAAAGTCCTCAAACAGCAGCTCGGCCTTGGCCTCGGCAAAGCCGCCCTCGATCTTGGCACCGACGCGCTTCTTGCCCGAAGGCGTCACGATGACGAGGGCCTTAGCGCCGAGCGGCTCGACATAGGAGCCGAGCTTGGCGAGCTCGTCCGGACCCTGGATGTACTTGCTGGGGCTATTGAAAATTGCAGCCATAACTATCCCATTCTCTAAAAGAAAAAAGAAAGGGGCTCCGTACAGATACGTGCGGAGCCCCTCGTTACGATAACAAGAGTCGATTAGAAATCGATGTCGGTGTCGTAGTAGCAGGCCTTGAGGATCTTCTCGAAGTCGGCAGCCTTGGTCTCACGCGGGTTCTCGGGCGTGCAAGCGTCCTGCTCGGCGTTCGCGGCGATCTCGGGCAGCTTGGCGAGGAACTCCTCCTCGGAAACCATCTGCGGGTTCTCGGCGTCGACCTTCACGCCACCATTCGCGTAATCCTTGATGGACTGCGGAATGTTGAGCTGGTCGTTGAGGTCGCGAATCTTCTGGACGAGTGCAGCGATGAGCTCCTCGTTGGTCTCGCCGGGAAGGTGCAGGATCTCCTTGGCCACGTAAGCGTAACGCTCGGCAGCACGGGGATCCTTGGAGTTCCACTGGATGACCTTGCCCAGGTACATGGCGTTAGCAGCACCGTGGATGATGTGGCCGTTCTCGAAGGCAGCACCGGTCTTGTGAGCCATGGAGTGAACGATGCCGAGCAGGCCCGAGGAGAAGGCGATACCGGCGATGCACTGAGCCTCGTGCATGTGCTGACGGGCCTCATGGTCGCCAGCATAGGACTTGGGCAGCCACTCGACGATCTCGCGGATGCCGTGCAGAGCGTTGGCATCGGTGAACATAGAGGCGCAGGTGGAAACGTAGGCCTCCATGCAGTGGGTCAGAGCGTCCATGCCGGTGTGAGCGCACAGCTTGGCGGGCATGGTGTAGGTGAGCTCGGGGTCGACGATGGCGACATCAGGGGTGATGTTGAAGTCGGCCAGCGGGTACTTGATGCCCTTGGCGTAGTCGGTGATGACGGAGAAGGCAGTGACCTCGGTAGCGGTACCGGAAGTGGATGGGATTGCACAGAATTTTGCTTTGGTGCGCAGTTTCGGGAAGTTAAAGGGGATGCACAGCTGCTCGAAGGTGGTGTCAGGATATTCGTAGAATGCCCACATTGCCTTTGCAGCATCGAT
>CAJJYO010000256.1 GCA_905197385.1 uncultured Collinsella sp. | reverse complement strand
AACTCATAAGGAAACCTGGGTAGCTAAAGAATCAGCCCCGCGATCGGTGTCGATCGCGGGACTGTTTGGTTCCTAGTGGTTATGCGGGCAGTTGGCGCAGCAGCCACTGGTGGCGCTGGTGCTGGAGCCGCCGCTTCGTTGATCGGTGTTGTAGAAACCGCTGCCCTCGAATTTAATGCCGCTGGCCGAGAACGTCTTGGCCGCCGGGGCACCGCAGCCGGGGCACACGACCTCGGGAGTCTCGGACATGGGATGCTCAACCTCAAACACGTTGCCGCAGCTCGAGCATTTGTAATCGTAGCGCGCCATAATACTTCCTTTTCAGCACAAAGCGGGCAGATTACTCTGCCCGCAAAAATTCAAACGTCTGTAACTGTACCCTATATCGGGGGTTTTATCACGCTTCGCCCCAGAATCTATGGTTGTTGCGCAAGAGCTGTGCGGTTTTGTTCTCGGCGGCTGCGATGTCCGCCTCGTCAGCCTGCCAGGTCCAGTTGCCCGTGGCCACGCCCGGAACGTTCATGCGCGCGCCGTCGCCAAGCCCCAGGACATCCTGCAGCGGCATCATCACTAGGGGAGCGTCGCTTGCCAGCGCGTCGCTCATCAGCTTGGCCGCCAGCTCAACACCGCTCGGTTCATCGCCGCCCGCAAAGGAACGCGTGCACCAGCCGGCCAGCGTCGACGTATCGTGCGTCGAGGTGTACAGGATCTTGCCGGGCGTGGGATGCACGCCGCAACGAACGTCGTAGTCGCTAAACTCCAGCACGTCCATGCCGGGGAAACCACAGGTCGAGGCCATGGCGCGAACACCGGGCGTCAAATAGCCCAGGTCCTCGGCGATAAAGTTGAGCGGACCCAGTTCGTCATAGGCGGTCTGGAACAGGTCCTTGCCCGGGCCCGCCAGCCAGCGGCCGTCGGCGCATGCCTTGCCCGCGGGAATGCTGTAATAGCTGTGGAATCCCAGGAAGTGATCCAGACGCACGCGGTCGTAGAGCGAGAACGCGCGGCGCAGGCGATCCATCCACCAACTATAGCCGTTCTGCTTCATGTGGTCCCAGCGGAACGTCGGGTTGCCCCACATCTGGCCCTCGGGCGCAAAGTTGTCGGGCGGCGCGCCGGAAATCTCAATCGCCTTGCCGGTATCGGACAGCCAGAAGTTCTCGGGTTCGCTCCACGCGTCTGCCGAA
This sequence comes from uncultured Collinsella sp., assembly GCA_905197385.1. Classification (GTDB taxonomy): domain Bacteria; phylum Actinomycetota; class Coriobacteriia; order Coriobacteriales; family Coriobacteriaceae; genus Collinsella. Next base: position 1,090 of record CAJJYO010000256.1, on the reverse strand, counting down.
TCGTCGGACACGTACATAGGAATATCGCCGATGACCTCGATGCCCTTCTTGTGCGCATAGTTCATGAGCTCACACCAAGCGAGGTCAAAGCGGTACTGCATGTACGCCTGAAGCTCGGCCTCGTTGTGGAAGCGCTTGTCGTCGATTAGATGCTCGTTGTAGAGAGCGACATCTGCCGGCCAATTGTGGCGCGACTCGCCCTCAAAGTACTTTTTGACGGCCATATAGACGCTGTACTTCTCGAGCCAATCGGCATTGCGATGTTTAAACGCGGTGTACAACGGATCGGCATCTTCGCCGCCGCGGGCCATCCAGGTCTCAAAGTCGGCGGCCAGCTCCTCGTGGCTCTCGGGTAGCAGGTCGATATTGCCTGCAAAGGCCGAAGGACCGGCGTAAGGGGAGCGGAAGAAGTCCGTGGGGTTGACGGGGAGAACCTGCCAGTAGCGCATGCCCATGGCGGCCAGATGGTCGATAAAGCGACGCGTGGGCGCGCCGATCGTACCGGGCTTGCCGTCATCGGTCGGCACCGATGTAATATGGCACACAACACCCGCACCGTGATCGAGCGGCTCCTGCAGGCGCTGCTCGGCGTGGTGATAGATGATCGACGAACCCAGCGGATACAGATCGAGCGTGACCGTGCCGTTGTGGATCTCGCACTCGTGACCGCTAATCACATCGCTCGCGCATTCGCCGAGTGCCGGAATCGTCACGCGGTGTGAATTGCGCAGGCTGCGGTTGATGATAACCGTCGCGGACTCGCCATCCTTGCCCGTGCGGTTGTATGCCAGCACCTCATCATTGAGCGCAAAGGCCTTAATTTCACCGTCGATCATAAACGGTAGCGCGCGGCGCACGGCCGAGGCATTCTTGACGATCGCGAACGTATCGAAGTCGTGCAGGTTTTCCTTGGTCGGCATGGTGCGGCGATTGCCCGGATCGGTGAGACCCTCCAAGCCGTACTCGTCACCGTAATAGATTGAGGGAACGCCCGGGAACGTCATCTGCATGAGCGTCGCCAGCCAAAAGCGGCTCTTGGCCAGGCCCATGGAGTTCTCGTCCAGGCGCCATTTGCTGCGCTCGCTCTCGG
>CAJJYO010000255.1 GCA_905197385.1 uncultured Collinsella sp. | reverse complement strand
GCTTGCCCGCAAGATCCTGAGGTGCGGAGTTGAGCACCTGGCAGACGGCCTCGACGATGTCCTCGGGCTCGCTCATACGTCCCGTGTCCACGTCGCCGCAGGCAAGGTAGCCGCTGCCGGGTCCCACCACATGCACGCCGCGGTCGCGCAGCGTGGCCATGTTGGCCTGCGTGGCCGGCGCCTTCCACATGCCATTGTTCATGGCCGGCGCAATCACGATGGGTCGCGGCGTGGCTAGCAGCGTGGTGGAGATGAGGTCGTCGGCGATACCGTTGGCCATCTTGGCGATGATATTAGCCGTCGCGGGCGCCACGACCACCAGATCGGGCTCCTGTGCCAGCGAGATATGGTGGATGGGGTCGGAGGGATCGTCGAATAGGCCCACGGCAACGGGCTCGTTGGTGAGCGCACGGAAGGTGAGCGGGCCCACAAACTTGGTGGCATGCTCGCTCATAACGACCTTGACTCGCGCACCGCGCTTTTGCAGCAGGCGCACGATATTGCACGACTTATAGGCGGCGATCCACACGGTCGTCCCCGGTAATGCCCAGCAGGATCGTTTTTCCCTCAAGTTGCATTGAATTGTTGGGTGCCGCCATCGTTTAAGCTTCCTTGCTCGGGAGCACCAGGAGGCGGTGGCAGTACGGGCAGTGCGTAATTGACCTGCCGTCGTGGTTGAGGTCGCTCATGGACGATGCCTGCAGCGCGGTGTGGCAAACCGTGGGGATGTTGCCCTGGATGGTCTCGACGGCAAGGCCGCGGAACTGCTTGAGCAGACGCTCGTAGTCGGTAAGCACGTCGGCCGGCAGCGTGGCGGCAAGCGCGGTGCGCTCCTTAGTGGCGGCGTCAATCTGAGCCTGCAGGTCGGCAGCCTTGGCGCGGGCGGCCTTGGTATCGGCCTTCACGCCCTCCTCGAACTTGGCGATGATGGCCTGCGCGCGGGTCTCGCGGTCGAGCGCCTCCTTATGGGCGACAACGACGTCCTTGCGGGTGTGCTCAATCTTGTCCAGTCGCTTGGCCAAGGTGGCGAGCTCATTCTCCAGGTCCTGAACCTCGCGGTAGTCGGAGCCGTCGACGTGACGCTTTTTGGCAGCCTCGATGGCGTTGTTGGTCTGAATCTCGGTGGTGTTGAGATCGTCGAGCTCAATGTCCAGATCCTTGCGCTGGGCGTAGAGCTTGGTCATCTCGGACTTGAGTTTCACATAGGTCTTGCGCTTGGAAGCGAGCTCCTTGAGCTCCGGCATATTGGCAAGTTCGCTCTTGTTGCGGGCGAGCTCCAAATCGATCTGTTGCAGCTTGAGTAACGTAGCGCCGGCGCTCATAAGTTCTCTCCTTTTGTCACAGTCCACCATTGGCAAGGGTTCAGTATTTTAATCGCATGACGGGGGTCGACCCCGGCGTCAACTGCAGAGTTCATCAATATATCAACGAACGGCTCCTCGGAGCGGTCGTGGCCGAGCAAGATCACCGGCAGCCCGCGTAAGGTAAGGTCTTGCGCCACGTGGTATCCCGCCTCGCCCGTCACGACAACGTCCGCGCCCGCGGCGATGGCGAGCTCTCCAAAGTCGCCCAGGGAGCCGCCCAAAATGGCGACGGTGCGGCACGGGCGATCGGCTTCGCCCCACACACGCGGGTCGCTGCCAAATGTCGTTGCGGCACGGGCGGCGAGGTCACGCAGGCTGCAGGGGTCGTCGAGGGTCGCGAGTGCACCCAGGCCGGTGAGTTCAGGCTCGTCCACATGTTCCAGCGAGCTCATGGGCTCAGCGTCCAGCAGCTCGCTCAGGCAGGTGCGCGCCTCGTGTGAGCGGTCCAGATTGGTATGGAGCGAAATGATGCTCACGCCGCAACGCGCTGCCTCGTAGAGCGCCGCGCTGCATTGGGGGCGCGTGGCATCCGCCGGACAAAAGGCCTCGGGTGCCTTGATGTATATAGGATGATGCGTCAGCAGCACGTTGGCGCCGGCTTCTTGTGCGCGGCGAACATTAGCCTCGGTCGCATCGAGCGCGCAGACAACGCCGGTAATCTCCACGGCAGGGTCGCCCACGGATAAGCCTACGTGGTCCCAGGGCTCGGCATCCGCCTTGGGATAGCGCGCAAACAGGGCGCGCTCGAGCTCGGCGACGATCATGCGCCGCCTACGATCGAGAGCAGCGTCTGGGCAAACTCGTCCAGATCGCCTGGATTCACGCGGTCATCGAAGGAGATGCGCAGTGCGCCTAGCGCCTGCTCGCGACCAATGCCCATGGCGCTGAGCACGTGGCTCGGGTCCATGCTGCCGCTCG
>CAJJYO010000254.1 GCA_905197385.1 uncultured Collinsella sp. | reverse complement strand
GACCTGCGAGCCACGCCGGACAGCAGACCGCCACATGTAATATCCCACCAGCTGAACCATGTAGGGATGCCCCATGCTCTTGCGCGCCGCAAGGTCCGCCGTCTCCACGTCAACGTAAAGACCAGCGTCTTTGACCGTCTGGATATACGAATCGCGCACCTCGGGCAAAGATATCGCCCCCAGCGTACGCTGCTGGGCACGCCGCAAAAACGTCACGCTCGGCTCTTCGAGCAGATCGTCAACCATACTGGGTAAGCCGGCGAACGCCAGCGCAAGACCGCGCTGGTCGCTATCGGGCAAGCCCGTGGCATCCTGGTCTCCGAGCACCTGCTGATAGAGAACGGCAAGAGCCGCCAGTTCCTCGATAGACGCCGATTGCGCCTCGTCAATCGCAAACAGTATGCCCTTGCCTGGACCGAGCCTCTTGAGGCGCTCGTTAACCAGCCCTCGCAACGTCTCGCCCTTTGCTCGCGCCGCCTCGACCGACATCCGGCCAAACGACGGACCGAACTCCATTGACGTCACAACGGGTTTATTCGAACGAAGCGCGTCGGCCAAGCGGTCGCATAAGCCAAGCGAAGCGGAATCGGAGACAACCGCCCATCCACGCTCATTGGCTAGACGTTGCAGCTCCCGTAGGAGAACCGTCTTGCCACAGCCGCGGTTTCCCGTAATGAGCATGAGCCTACCCGGCGCTCCGGCGCCGTTATCGAGCCCTTCCTCAAAATCTTCGATGACCGACTCGCGACCGATGAGTATCGGAGGCCGCTTGCCAGCCGTGGGCTTAAAGGGATTTGGATTCATGTCGGCCTCCTCGGATTGGCAAACCCTGGTAATAGTTATACCAACTTATACCGAGTTATACCAATAGCATGTGACAAAGGAACTGTCCCTTTGTCACATGTGGCCGAAAAACTCGGCGTCTGCTGCTCGCCAGGGGCGGAAGGTGGCGGGATCGATCTTTACGTGCGCCGCGGCGGGTACGTCGTACCATTTGACCGTGTAACCGGCGCCGTGAGAGCAAAAGACCGAGTCGGGCGTGTTGGGCAGATCGGCCTCGGGCCCATAGGCGGCCGTCTCGATGACGCGCTCGGCATCATGGCAAGCCGCATAGCCGGCAAACTCTAGGTACAGATGTCCGCGGCCACTCGTATAGGCAGCCACCTCCAGCGCGTAATCCTGCACTTCGGATGCCGGCACGCGACCCACAAGCTTCGCCCGGTCTCCCGCCATCGTCGGCGGCTCGTACTCGGCACCCATGCGCGTGGAATCCGAGAGCGCCCGGCCCACGCACTCCCCCGGCACCTCGAGCTCAAAGCGATACCACGGCTCCAACAGTACCGCCGCGCCAGCCTCACGCGCCTGCATGAGCCCCTGGCGAATCGCGCGGTACGTGGCCTGGCGAAAATCGCCGCCCTCGGTGTGTTTGGCATGCGCACGGCCGCCCGTGAGCGTAATGCACACATCGGTGATGGGCGAGCCGGTCAGCGCGCCCAGGTGATCGCGCTCCATGGCGTTGGTGAGTGCCAAACGCTGCCAGTTAAGATCGAGTTCGTCGGTCGAGGTCACGGTGCCAAACTGCACGCCCGAACCCGCTGGCAACGGCTCCAGGCGCAGATGTACCTCGGCATAGTGGCGCAGCGGCTCAAAATGGCCCACGCCCTCGACCGGCTGCGAAATAGTCTCCTTATAGAGAATGCCGCCAGACTCAAACGCAACCGAAAGGCCAAAGCGATCGGCCAACACCCGCTGCACGACCTCGAGTTGCACGGCGCCCATCAGCTGCAAATGAATCTGCTCAAGATGAGTGTTCCAGCTTACGCCGAGCATGGGATCTTCGTCCGCCAACTCTGTCAGTGCTTTGAACACCGCGTGGACATCGTGTTCGCCCGGAAGCACCGTATAGGTGAGGACCGGAGCGATGACAGGCGCATCGCCCACGGGCTCCGCGCCCAAGGCATCCCCTGGGCGAACGTGCGCAAGGCCCGTCACGGCACAAATACCGCCAGCAGCAACTTCTTGGGCAAGCTCATACTTCTCGCCGTTATAGATGCGGACCTGATCGACCTTCTGCTCCCATGTCTCGGCACCGGAACGTCCGTCAATCACCTGCTTGGCATGCAGCGTGCCGCCGGTCACTTTAACCCAAGCCAAGCGCTCGCCGCGATCCCCGCGGCTGACACGATAGACGCGCGCGGCAAACTCCGGGAGCCACGTCTGTTCACGCATCAGTGTACACATGCCATCTAGCAGCTCGTCCACGCCTTGGTCCTTGAGCGCCGACCCGGCAAA
>CAJJYO010000253.1 GCA_905197385.1 uncultured Collinsella sp. | reverse complement strand
GCGGAACTCGCGACAAACTTAATATATTTCGCCGCCCCTCTGCCAAGCTCGGGAGACGACACGTTGATGTCTGCTTAACTCTGCTCGCTCAGCTAATTACTTTGTTGGGGATCCACAATTTGTTGCAAGGTGAACTTGCATTGGGGCGTATCGTCCTCTTCTCGCGTATCGTCAAAATCGAAGATCATGATGGCGCAGTTGGGGAGTTTTGTTGGGAGCCCGAAGCCCTCTGGGGCTGCAGCCTTGATGAATTGGCGGCTGGCGCTGCCGTGGCTTACTGCTAGGAGGGTTTCGATGCCCTCGGCGCCCATGATATTGGTGAGGGTGTCTACCATGCGCTCTTGCAGTGCCTGGCTTCCTTCTCCTCCGAATGGGATTAAGTCCTCGCCTGGATCCCAGACGTCGGTGGGCAGGGCGTCGTGGGGGCCTTCTTCGAAGGTGCCGTAGCTGCGCTCGATAATGCCTTCACAGGGCTCGACTGCTGCGTCCGGGCCGAGGAGCTCGCATGCGACGAGACTTGCCGTGTCCATGGCTCGGCCCAAAGGTGATGAGACCACTTTGTCGGGGACGACGCCGTGGGCCTTGAGCCATGCGGCTGCCATTCCCGCTTGTTTGCGGCCCAGGTCGGTCAACGGTGAATCGCAGCGGCCCTGGACGAGCTTTTTGACGTTGAATTCCGTCTGGCCGTGGCGGAGCAGATACAGCCTCTTCATATTCTCCCCTTCTGTATAACTTGCTTTGCCGGCACAGCCCTACTCGTGGGTATGCCCTACGTAGTCTTCGTCGATCGTAATCTTGGCAATCGACTTGGGATATTCCGATTCGACCCGTTGTGCCAGCGCGTGCTTTAAGTCTTCGGCACTCATCTGCAGATCCGAGGGACGCACGCAGTCGAAGATCACGTTGGTGTGCGTAGGGCCCGGCACGCAACGCAAATCGTGAATCGAAAGGCGGCTATCGATTTGTTGAGCCATGGCGTTAATGCGCAAACGCATGCTTACCACCTTGGGATCGTCGGTCACGATGGGGTCGTAGTGAAGTGTGACAATCATGCCGTCTTCGTTCCTAAACGACTGCTCGATGTTATCGAGCGTGTCGTGACTTTCCAGCGGGCTGGCCTCGGCCGCCATCTCGGCATGCGCACTTGCAAACTTCCTGCCCGGACCGTAGTCGTGAACCATCAAATCGTGAACGCCCAAAACGCCGGGATAGCTCATGATCTTGTCTCGAATGTGCTTGACCAGCTTAGGATCGGGCGACTGACCCAAAAGCGGGCTCACCGTATCTTGAATAAGTTCAAGGCCGCTCCAGCCAATATAGGCGCCAACGGCAAGGCCAACCCATGCGTCAAGATTGATGTGCGTCACCTGCGAAACAATCGCACATGCCAGCACGGCGCCTGTGGCAAGGACATCGTTCTTGGAATCCTGCGCGGTCGCATGCAGCGTCTCGGACTCAATGCGATCGCCGAGCTTTTGGTTGAGGGCCGCCATCCAGAGCTTTACGACCATCGAAAGCACTAGAACTGCCACCAGGGCAAGCGAGAACTCGACAGGTTCGGGGTGGATGATGCGCTCAACCGAGGACTTCACCAGCTCAACGCCGATCAGCAGCACGAGCGCCGCCACGACCAGACCCGAGAGATACTCGTAGCGGCCATGTCCGTAAGGATGCTCGGGGTCCGCCGGCTTGCTCGCCAGCTTAAAGCCCAGCACGCTCACGATATTCGAGCTGGCATCGGACAGGTTGTTCATGGCATCCGCCACAATCGAAACCGATCCCGACAGCACACCAATTGCGCCCTTCGCAGCACAAAGCGCAACATTAGCGAGAATACACACCATGCCCGTCAACGTGCCCACGCGCGCACGGTCGCCCTGCGCACGACGAACGATCCACTCGACCATCTTCATCAGCCCCCACGGTACTGCCTATATATATCTATTGCTCAAACGGATTGTAGTGTAGCCACTTTGTCCTTCAGATACAAAAAGGCCGCGACCCACACGGGCCACGGCCTTGGAGCATGGCAAAGGAATCGTCCTTGTGTCGCACAGGTTTACGCGCTTACTTCGGCCACGCTCTTCGAGGTTTCGGGTGAATCGGCTCCGTCCCCCATCGTCTGTCCCTTCGCCGGCACCACGCCAAAGCAGTAGCTCAGCGCCGCAGACACCGCAAATGCCACACCGCCGGCAGCGCAGCACCACAGCAGGTTCGAGATGCCGCCCGTGGCAAAGCCAATGACCATGAGGACATTCGTCATGCCGATGGTATAGGCCGTAACGTGGCCCACGGCTGCAACAAGGCC
>CAJJYO010000252.1 GCA_905197385.1 uncultured Collinsella sp. | reverse complement strand
CAGGGCACCATGGCGCCGTCTTGCGCGTTCGCGCGGCGCCGGCGCTTCCAGAGCGAACGGCACTGTGGATTAAACGCACGCAGCGAAAACTCAAAGATGATGCCGCGCACCAGCAGTTCCTCGCAAAACGGCGCGCCAAGCACCGTAGTCAGGACGGCAAGAAGGCTGGTATCGCCCATGCCCGTTTCCTCGACGAGCTCGCTATAGTCTGCCGCGACCTCGGGCAGCAGCGACAGCACGCCGTCGCATAGGTAGCTAATGACCACCTGCATGGATAGGCCGATCACAACAACGCAGGCAATGCGCTTCCATGCCGCGCTTGCTCCCCCACCGAGCGGGCGCTCGCCTTGCCGGCGCGCCATGAAGGAGCGGGGCCACAGATAACGCCACCACAGCAGCGCCATCAAAAATGACGCCGTCTGAGCGGCAGCCTGGAACCATTGGATATCGAGATTGTCGATCGGATAGCCCGTCAGCACCGACACGGCATCGAGAACTGAAAACAGAACCATGCTCAGGGCAATATCGGCAGCAACAACACCAAAACAGGCAAGCGCCCAAATCATCGCATTGAGCATGCCAACCTCCTCAAAACCCGGCACTTAGGGACGTTCCTTAACTGCCGGCAGAAAAGGAACGTCCCCAAGTGCCGCCCCAATGACCACTATGGCAACGCCGCAGGTAGAGGACGGACAGCGAAAACGCCCCTAAGCGAGCAAGGTGACGTGAAATGAAAGGGCGCTGACCTTCTGGTCGCGCCCTTGAAATTGAACGTCAGATTGCCGCTTAGGGGCGTTTGCAGCGTCGAGCAGTTACGGCGTTTGGTAAAACGCCGTAACGAACTACCGCGCAACGAACTAGCTCAGCATTGCATCCATCATCTCGGAGTTGACGGAGTCGTCGGCAGACCACTCGCCATCGTCGTTGCAGGTGTACTTGAAGATAACCGTGGTCTTCCTGGGCTCGGTGGCCTTGGTCACATCGACCATAACCTGACCGGCCATCTTGTACAGCTCGTCATCGGAAGGAACCGTGTCAAGCGCAGCGACCTTCTCCTGATACTGGGTGGAGAAGTCCTCGACGATCTTGTTCATAGACTTGCAGGTGATGGAGACCTCGGCGGTCGCGACACCCTTGTCTTCGTCGACCGTCACGTCGCCGATCTTGTAGTCAAAGCCCTCGAGATAGGTCTTGGCATACTCCTTGGGATCGATACCCAGCTGCTCGAACTCGTCGCCCGAAGCCTCCTCCAGACCAGAGAGGAAGTCGTCGCCACCGTTCTTGACCTCGTCAAACTGAGTCGTAAGATCCTCGGTGATGAGCTCCTCAACCGAAGGACCTCCACAGCCGGAAAGCACGACCACACATGCAACCAAGACGGCCATGAGGGGTGCAAGCAGCAGCTTCTTTTTCATGTTGTTCCTCCCAATGAGCGGCACTGCGCTTCCCAGACGCGGCGCACGTTGTAATAAGTAAGCCCATACTATCCGCTTATGAACACCCTCGGCAACGCGAAGGCACGGTCGGTTCGTTTTAGCGTCCGAACGGTTTGCAAGCCCGCCCAACGTGCAATAAAACGCTTTCCCGCGGTGCAATAAAAAAGGTGGCCGGAAAGCCCGACCACCCTTGCACATCCTTTGGATGCCGCAATTTACTTGCGGACGACCTTAACGATGGCGTCACCGGCGGCGACAGCGGAGTCGGCCTCGACGGCGAGTTCGACATCGGCAAACTCGGCGGTGTTGGACACGGCCACGACGACGCAGTCCTTGTAACCGGCAGCAGCGATCTTGGCACGGTCGATCTTGAGAATGGGCTGGCCGGCCTTCACAACGTCGTCGGCCTTGACGAAGCCCTCGAAGCCGTCGCCGTTCATGTTGACGGTATCGACGCCAACGTGCACCAGAACCTCGATGCCGCTATCGGACTGCAGACCCACGGCGTGACCCATGGTGACGGTCACCTTACCGTCGCAGGGAGCGTAGACCAGATCATCCTCGGGCCACACGGCGCAGCCCTTGCCCAGGACCTCGCCGCCAAAGACGGGATCGGGCACGTCAGCCATCTTGATGACCTTGCCCTTGACGGGCGAGCACAGCACGTCGGCGCCAGCAGAAGCAGAGATGGAGGCCGGAGCAGCGGCAGCCGCGGGCTCAGCCTTCTTCTTGAACATGTCAAACAGACCCATACGTTTTCTCCTCTTGATTAAGCGCAACGTTGTGCGCATGCCTACGGTAATTATAGTGCCAAATGGTTCAAATGCTAAGGTGGGGACTCGAATCGCGAGCCCTTCCCGGTAGTCCTTGATTATCGACTTTATCCGAACACCTCCCACATTCATCCGAACATGTGCGGG
>CAJJYO010000251.1 GCA_905197385.1 uncultured Collinsella sp. | reverse complement strand
CGGCGACGAACTTCCTCATCGCCTTCGCCGACGACCAGTCCATCGTAAACCTGCACAACTGGTCTTTGGGTAGCTTCTCGGGTTCGAGCTGGGACGACGTCGCGGTCATCGCGGTCGTGGTGATCACCGTGAGCGCATGCGTATTCGCGATATCGAAGCCCCTTTCCGCCTTCCAGCTGGGAGAAGCCTACGCAAAAAGCGTCGGCGTGAACGTCGCACGCTTCCGCGTGGTGCTCGTCCTTCTAGCAAGCATGCTCTCCGCCTGCGTGACCGCGTTCGCTGGTCCGGTGTCGTTCGTAGGCATCGCGGTTCCGCATCTCGTTAAGTCGGCGCTGAAGTCGTCGAAGCCCATCCGCGTGATTCCTGCGTGCTTCTTGGGAGGCGCCATCTTCTGCGCGGGCTGCGATTTGATCGCACGCACGCTGTTCTCCCCCGTCGAGCTTTCCATCAGCGCCGTCACCGCCATCTTCGGCGCGCCGGTGGTTATCGCACTCATGTTGAAGAAGCGGGTGAGGTAGATGGGGAAATTCGTGCCGCAGCCCAAAACGCTCGGAGGGGAGTCGAACCTCGAAACCCCGGTCGAAACGCAGGCTGACGGAGCGCCGCTTTTCCGCATAAGCGACCTGTCGGCGGGTTACGACAAGAAGGTCGTAGTCGAAGGCGTCGATCTGGAGGTTCGCGCGGGCGACGTCGTGGCGCTCATCGGGCCGAACGGCTCGGGCAAGTCGACCATCTTGAAAACAATCACACGCCATCTGGCACCGCTTGCCGGCACGGTCGAGCTCGACGGGCGGGAGATTTCCCGATGGAAGACGGCGGAGTTTGCAAGGAACCTTGCCGTTATGCTGACAGATCGCCCCCGGACCGAGCTCCTCACCTGCCGCGATATCGTAGAGGCGGGAAGGCATCCCTACACCGGGCGAATGGGCACACTCACGCCCGATGACCATAATCGGGTCGACGAGGCCATGAAAACCGCACATGTGGAAGGGCTCGCCGAGCGCGACTTCATGCAGATAAGCGACGGGCAACGCCAGCGCGTCATGCTCGCACGCGCCATCGCGCAGGATCCACGTGTGCTCGTGCTCGATGAGCCCACGTCGTATCTCGATATCCGCTACCAGATCGACCTGCTGCGAATACTTCGCCACCTTGCGAAATCGCGGAATGTTGCTGTCATCATGTCCATCCACGAACTCGAGCTCGCGCAGAAAAGCGCCGACAAGGTGATTTGCGTGAAGGACGGCCGGGTCTTCCGCGCCGGCGCACCCGAGGACATATTCACGCGCGAGACGATTGGCGAGCTCTACGGCCTTCAACATGGCACCTTCAACGAGCGCTTCGGCAGCGTGGAAATTGGGCGCCCACACGGCGATGCACACACGTTCGTCATCGCCGGCGCAGGTACGGGGTCGGCTGTGTTTCGCCAGCTCATCCGGCAGGGCAAGGCGTTCTACGCGGGCGTTCTGCACGAAGGGGACATCGACTGCGAGCTCGCGCGCGACCTGGCGACGGAATGCGTGGCCGAGCGCGCCTTCGAGCCGATCGGGGATAAAACCATAGCCCGCGCCAAAGAGCTCCTCGTCCACTGCGCGCGCCTTATCGTGTGCCCCGCCGCCTTCGGCACCATAAACGCCCGCAACGCAGAGCTCGTCGAGTTCGCACGCTCGCATGGTATCGAGGTCATGCGAGCGTGCGAAGGCGCATCGGAGGATTCCAATGGATACGCCTAGGCGCGGTCCAAGAAATCGTCCGCATCCCCATCTGACACTATTTCACCGCAACTTAGAAGGTGTCGGCGTATAACGCTTCACCCCAAATTAAATTGATTCGTTGAATAGGCACATTACAAATCTTTAGACTTCGTTTAATCCACAAGTGGGTATTATCACACATGAAGCACACGTGAAAGGATATACCCATGTCGCTTACACAGTCAGCAGAGCGTGCAGCGCTTAACAAGCTCATCGATTATCTCGACGACAACCCGCAAGAAAACATCGACAAAATCATGGATCTCGTGAACAAGCTGGTCCCCAATCGCGTATTTCCTGTACAGCGAGAGGCATTCACCAATGTCATCAAGAGCCGCGGCAATTGGTATGACCTGATTATGCGTGTGTTCAGCCTTAATCCCCAGATGCGAACCAAGCTGCTTAAGACCCTCATTGTCGACGCCAACCTGCTTGCTTGGCCAGAGCAGGAAAAGAACCGCGAAAAGTACCAGTGCAACGTTCCGTGGGCCATCCTGCTCGATCCCACGAGCGCCTGCAACCTGCATTGCACGGGCTGCTGGGCCGCCGAATACGGCTACAAGCAGAATCTCTCGTTCGAAGACATCGACTCTATCGTTACGCAGGGCAAAGAGCTCGG
>CAJJYO010000250.1 GCA_905197385.1 uncultured Collinsella sp. | reverse complement strand
CATCACGCAAGGCCCCGTCGTCGTGCTCAACGGCGACTTGCCGCTCATCACCGCCGACACCGTCGCCAAGTTCGCGCAGACCGTCGCCACCGGCGAGCTCGCCTGCACCGTCATGACCATGACCCCGCCCGACCCCTTTGGCTACGGCCGCATCAAGCTGGGCGCCGACGGCCAGATCGAGCGCATCATCGAGCAGAAGGACTGCACGCCCGAGCAGGCCGCCACGCTGCTGGAGTGCAACGCCGGCTGCTACGCCTTTGACGGCGCGCAGCTCGCCGCCCACATTAACGAGATCGGCAACGACAACGCGCAGTCCGAGTACTACCTGCCCGACATGCTCGAAATCCTCAAGGGTCACGGCCAGGTGGTCTCCATCTTCCACTGCGACGACTACCGCGACGGCCTGGGCGTCAACAGCCGCATTCAGCTCGCGCAGCTCACCGCCATCGCGCGCGACCGCATCAACGAGCACTGGATGGCCGAGGGCGTCACGTTCATCGATCCCACGCAGGCCTGGATCGGTCCCGATGCCGTCATCGGCCGCGACACCGTCGTGTGGCCGCAGACGCACCTGATCGGCCACGTCACCGTGGGCGAGGAGTGCCAGCTCGGCCCCAACAGCCGCCTCACCGACACCACCGTCGGCAGCGGCTGCACCATCGATGAAACCATCGCCGTCGAGGCCGTCATCGAGAACGGCGTCGACTGCGGCCCGCGCGCCTACCTGCGCCCGGGCACCCATATGCTCGACGGCTCCAAGGCCGGCACGCACGTGGAGATCAAGAAGTCCACGATCGGCGAGGGCTCTAAGGTGCCGCACCTGTCCTACATCGGCGACACCACCATGGGCTCCGGCGTCAACGTGGGCGCGGGCTCCATCACCTGCAACTACGACGGCGTGCACAAGCACAAGACCGTCATCGGCAAGGATGCCTTCATCGGCTCCGACACCATGATGGTCGCGCCCGCCCAGATTGGCGACGGCGCGCTCGTGGCCGCCGGCTCCGTCATCACCGAGCCGGTCCCGGCAGACGCACTTGGCCTGGGTCGTGCCCGCCAGATAAATATTGAGGGCTGGGCCGCCGATTATCGCCGCCGTCTGCACGAGGACGACGAGGTATAACGTTTTACCAAGCATCTAAGGAGCTGTTCCCATGGGGGCGGCTCCTTTTTCTATCGTGACCTGCGCAACCGGATGAGTGGTCGGTTCGTGTCCGTTGACGGTAAAGACGTTATCAAGACCCGATTAACCCCGCCGCGCGGTTACAATGCAACAAGGCATCTATATGGCATTCGATATAAAGGAGAAGGGTAATGCCGATTAATGATCCCGAGAAGTCGGAGAATATGCGCAAGTCCATCCGCGTGTATTCCGGTTCCTCCAACCGTCCCCTCGCTCAGAAGATTGCTGAGTACCTTGGGGTCGAGCTTTCGGGCCTTACGCTAAAGCAGTTCGCCAACGGTGAGATTTACGCCCGCTACGACGAGACCGTCCGCGGCGCCGACGTCTTCCTGATTCAGTCCGTGGCCGGCGGCAACGTCAACGACATGCTCATGGAGCTGCTCATCGCCACCGACGCCGCCAAGCGCGCATCCGCCCGCTCCATCACCGCCGTTATCACCCACTACGGCTATGCCCGCCAGGACCGCAAGGCCGGCCCGCGTGAGCCCATCACCGCCCGCCTCGTCGCCAACCTGCTCGAGCGCGCCGGCGTCAACCGCATCATCACCCTCGACCTGCACCAGGGCCAGATCCAGGGCTTCTTCGATATCCCGGTTAACCACCTGTCCGCGCTGCCGCTGTTTGGCCAGTACTACAACGACATGCACTTCGACACCGACAACCTGGTTGTCGTCTCCCCCGACGTGGGTCGCGCCAAGGCCGCCAAGAAGCTGTCCGACATGCTCGGCTGCGACCTGGCCATCGCCCACAAGGGCCGTCCGCGCCACAACGCCGCCGAGGTCATGGGCATCATCGGTGACATCAAGGGCAAGACCTGCATCATCAACGACGACATGATCGACACCGCTGGCACCCTGTGCGCCAACGTCAAGGAGCTCAAGGCTATGGGCGCTGGCGATATCTACGTCTGCGCCACCCACGGTATCTTCTCCGGTCCGGCCATCGAGCGTCTGAACGACGCCCCGATCGTCGAGTGCCTCGTCACCGACGCCATTCCCGTCGAGGTCGGCGGCAAGATCAAGACCATCTCGGTCGCCGAGGAGTTCGCTCAGGCCATCTCCGCCGTTTACCACGAGGAGCCCGTCTCCACGCTCGTCGGCGGCGACTTCGCGCTGTAGTCGCATCGTCCTTGCAACCCGGCGCATCGCCGTCGGAACAGAAGAAACCCCCGCGCTCCCCCTTGCTTCGCAAAGGTCGCGCGGGGG
>CAJJYO010000249.1 GCA_905197385.1 uncultured Collinsella sp. | reverse complement strand
CCATCAAGATCATCGGCGACCACACCGACAAGTACGTCCAGGCCTACTTCCAGTACGACTCCAAGAAGACCGGCGGCGTCACCGTCTCGCACCTGCGCTTTGGTGATTCTCCGATCCGTTCGCCGTACTACGTGACCAAGGCCGACTTTGTCGCTTGCCACAACCCCAGCTACATCGTTAAGGGCTTCAAGATGGTCCGCGACGTCAAGCCGGGCGGCACCTTCCTGGTCAATTGCCAGTGGAGCGACGAGGAGTTCGCCGAGCACATGCCCGCCGTGGCCAAGCGTTACATCGCGAACAACAACGTCAACGTCTACCTGATCGACGCTATCGACCTGGCCGCCAAGGTCGGCATGGGCAAGCGCACCAACACGGTGCTCCAGTCCGCCTTCTTCGCGCTGGCCAAGGTCCTGCCCGCCGAGGACGCCCTGCAGTACATGAAGGACGCGGCTACCAAGTCCTACATGAAGAAGGGCCAGGCCATCGTCGACGCCAACCATAAGGCCATCGATGCCGGCGCTACCGCCTTCCGTAAGTTCGAGGTTCCGGCCGACTGGGCAACCGCCGAGGATGCCGCTCCCGTCGAGCTCTCCGAGGAGACCAAGTCCGCCATCGCCCAGCAGGTCAAGAACCTGCTCGAGCCCATCGATCGCATGGATGGCGACAGCCTGCCTGTTTCCGCCTTCGTTGGTTGCGCCGACGGCCAGTTTGAGCTGGGTGCCTCCGCATACGAGAAGCGCGGCGTCGCCGTCGTCGTTCCCCACTGGGACGAGACCAAGTGCATCCAGTGCAACCAGTGCGCCTATGTGTGCCCGCATGCCACCATCCGTCCGTTCGCGATGACCGAGGACGAGGCTGCCGCCGCGCCCGAGGCTACCCGCACGCTCGACGCCATGGGCCCCAAGGCCAAGGGCATGAAGTTCACCATGGCCGTGTCCCCGCTCGACTGCATGGGCTGCACCAACTGCGCCAAGGTCTGCCCCAAGGGTGCTCTCGAGATGGTTCCCACCGAGCAGGAGATGGACCAGCAGCCTGTTTGGGACTATATGGTCGAGAACGTCTCCGAGAAGAAGGAGCTCATCGCGGCCAACGTCAAGGGCAGCCAGTTTAAGCAGCCCTACCTGGAGTTCTCCGGCTCCTGCGCCGGCTGCGCCGAGACCGCCTATGCACGTCTGGTGACCCAGGTCGCCGGCGACCGCATGTTCATCTCCAACGCCACCGGCTGCTCCTCCATTTGGGGCAACCCCGCTGCCACCGCTCCTTACTGCAAGGACAAGGACGGTCACGGCCCGGCGTGGAACAACTCCCTGTTCGAGGACAATGCCGAGCACGGTCTGGGCATGGCCGTTGGTTACGAGGCCGTTCAGCACAAGCTGATCGCCGCTACCCAGGACATCATCGCTGCCGATGGTCCGTCCGATGAGCTCAAGGCTGCCGGTCAGGCTTGGATCGACTCCGTCAACGACGCCGAGGCCTCCAAGACCGCTGCCGCTGCCTACGTTGCCGAGCTCGAGAAGTGCGGCTGTGACGCTTCCAAGGCAATCCTCGCCGACAAGGCTTACCTCACCAAGAAGTCCTTCTGGATCTTCGGCGGCGACGGCTGGGCCTACGACATCGGCTTCGGTGGCCTGGACCACGTCCTGGCTTCCGGCCACAACGTCAACGTCTTCGTCTTCGACACCGAGGTTTACTCCAACACCGGTGGTCAGGCCTCTAAGGCCTCGAACCTGGGCCAGGTCGCTCAGTTCGCCGCTGCCGGTAAGGTGACCAAGAAGAAGTCCCTGGCCGAGATTGCCATGAGCTATGGCTACGTCTACGTGGCGCAGGTCGCCATGGGCGCCAACCCGGCTCAGACCCTCAAGGCCATCCACGA
The DNA here is from genome assembly GCA_905197385.1 of uncultured Collinsella sp. Taxonomy (GTDB): domain Bacteria; phylum Actinomycetota; class Coriobacteriia; order Coriobacteriales; family Coriobacteriaceae; genus Collinsella. The sequence goes on along the minus strand of CAJJYO010000249.1, from coordinate 557 downwards.
GGCCGAGGCCTACGACGGCCCGTCCCTCATCATCGGCTACAGCCCCTGCGAGATGCACTCCATCAAGAAGGGTGGCATGCAGAACTGCCAGGCCGAGATGAAGAAGGCTGTCGAGTGCGGTTACTGGAACCTCTTCCGCTTCAACCCCGAGGCTGCTGCCGGCAAGAAGTTCTCGCTCGATTCCAAGGAGCCCGCGGGCGGTTATCAGGAGTTCCTGATGAACGAGGCCCGTTACAGCCGCCTGACTCGCGAGTTCCCCGACCGCGCCGAAACTCTGTTCAAGCGCAACGAGGAGGTCGCCATGGATCGCTATCAGCACCTGCTGAAGCTGAAGGCCATGTACGACGAGAAGTAATTCTCATCCGACAGATCGAAAAGGAGCACGGCATGAGCCGTGCTCCTTTTTTACGTTGACACCTTCGGCAAAATGGGGTACAATAAACTGCAACGGCTATGGGCCTGAGAGCCTTGCTGCGCCGTGAAAAGAATGAGATCTATGCCCCGGTAGCTCAGTTGGATAGAGCGAACGCCTCCTAAGCGGCAGATTGTTCGATTCC
>CAJJYO010000248.1 GCA_905197385.1 uncultured Collinsella sp. | reverse complement strand
AGAGTGTCCCCAGCGGCTAGTCGTTTAAGTCTGTCCCCAATGACTAGTCTGAAATAAAATCCAGGCCTCGCCCCAAAATAGTTCGCCAAGGTTTACTATTACGTTCATAAAGTAGTACGAGGCTAACAATGGGGGATACCATGGCAACGCAGGAAGCCTACGTCCAGGTTAAGGATCTCAAGAAACACTACGGCGACGGTGATGCGCGCCTGACGGTACTCGATGGCATCGACGCGTCCATCAACCGCGGCGAGATCTGCGTCATGCTGGGGCCCTCGGGCTCGGGCAAGTCGACCTTTCTCAACCTGATCGGCGGCCTGGAGGATGCCGACGGCGGCTCCATCATGGTGGACGGCTGCGACCTCACGGTGCTCAAGCCTGCCGACCTGGGCGAGTATCGCCGCCGTGAGCTGGGCTTTATCTTCCAGTTCTACAACCTGGTGCCCGACCTCACCATCAAGGAAAACATCGAGGTCACGGCATACCTGTCCAAAAAGCCGCTCAACATTGACGACCTGCTACGCTCGCTGGGCCTCTACGAGCACCGCAACAAGTTCCCGCGCCAGGTTTCGGGCGGCCAGCAGCAACGCTGTGCCAACGGCCGCGCGCTCGTCAAAAACCCGGGTCTGCTGCTGTGCGACGAGCCCACGGGCGCGCTCGACTATAAGACGTCCAAGGAAATCTTGCAGCTCATGGAGGATGTCAATCACGAGTACGGATGCACCATCATCATCGTCACACACAACGCCGCCATCGCCCGCATGGCCAATCGCGTGCTGCGCCTGCGCGCCGGGCGCATCGTCGAGGATGAGCTCAACGAGTCGCCCGTCGCGGCCGCCGAGCTCGATTGGTAGGCGGCGCCATGACACCTCTCGCAAAACGTCTCCCGCGCGAGCTGCGCCGCAATATCGGTAAGTACCTGGGCATCTTTTTGCTTATGTGCGGAAGCATTGCCCTTACATCGGGCTTTTTGCTCGCGGCGCATTCCATCGGCTGCCTTATCGACGACATGCGCGATGCGTACGCGATCGAGGACGGCCGCGTGACCACCTCCTTCGAGGCCACCAAAGACCAGCTCAAGGCAGCCGAGGACGCGGCAGACGACGTCGGCGGCGTCACGCTCTACAAGAATTTCTCCATCGATGCCATCATCAAAAAGACCGCCGGCGACGATGGAACCAAGCGCACGCTGCGCACCTATGCGCACCGCACCAAGGTCGATATCGCGTCCTACTGCGAAGGCAGGCAGCCTAAGGCGGACGATGAGGTGGCAATCGACCGTGTCTTCGCCACCAATAACAACCTGTCCGTGGGCGATAAAGTCGAGCTCGAGGGTCGCACCTACACCATCTGCGGCATCATGACCCAGCCCGATAGCCAGGCGCTGTTCCTCAACAATTCGGACTTTACGGTGAACACCATCACGTACGGTGTGGCCGTGGTCACCGACGCCGGCTTTGCCGCGCTTAAGGACGCCGGCGGCGCGCCTGCCTACACCTACTCCTTTACCTTTACCGATCGCGATCTCTCCACCGCGGATCGCGTCGATGCGGAGCAGGATATGGTGGAGGCGCTCACCGATGCCGATGCACGCGTGGATGACCTCATCGACGCCGATTCCAACCAGGGCATTGGCTACGCGCGCGACGACGTAGACGGCGACTCCATGATGTGGATGACGCTGCTCGACATCATCATCGTGATCATGGCGTTCGTCTTTGTGGTCCTTACCGACGCCACCATCGAGGAGGAGAGCGCCATCATCGGCACGCTGCTCGCCAGCGGCTATCGTCGACGCGAGATCGTGCTGCACTACCTTGCGCTTCCCGCCATCGTGGGCGTGGTCGCGGCGCTTTTGGGCACTGCGCTCGGCGTCGTGTTCTTTACCGAGCCCATGCGCAGCCTCTATTACGGCTCGTACAGCCTGCCGCCCTTCCAGGTGTACTGGAGCTGGGAGATCTTTGTGAAGTGCGCCGTGGTTCCCGCCGCTGCGCTCATCCTCATCACGCTGGTGGGTCTGCTTCGCAAGATGGGCAAGACGCCGTTGCAGTTTCTTCGCCACGAGGCGAGCGGCAAGTCTGGCACCAAGCGCGGCCTGCAGCTGCCGGAGCGCATGGGCTTTGTCTCGCGCTTCCGCCTGCGTATCTTCCTGCGCAACCTGGGCAACTTCGCCACGCTCTTCGTGGGCATTGCGTTTGCCTCGCTGCTGCTGCTCTTTGGCCTGGCGATTCTGCCCACGATGACGCACTACGCGGACAACCTCGAGACGAGCCTGGTCGCCGAGCACCAGTACACGCTCAAGGCTCCGCTGGAGCTCGAGGGCACTGCCGAGGAGCGCGAGCAGTGGTCGGCACTCGAGTGCTTGCAGTCGGTTGACGGCGCGCTGCTTTCTGCCGCCCAAGATGCCGATGACGAGCTCGACGACGCGGCCGAT
>CAJJYO010000247.1 GCA_905197385.1 uncultured Collinsella sp. | reverse complement strand
TCGTTGAGAAGCTGAAGGAAATGCGCGCCGAGCTCTTTAACCTTCGTTTCCAGATGGCCACCAGCCAGCTGGACAACACCGCTCGCGTCAACACCGTGAAGAAGGACATCGCTCGCGTCCTCACGGAGCAGCGCGCCCGCGAGATCGCAGCGGAGAAGTCCGCTGTCGCCGAGTAGGACCTAAGGAGAGAACATGACTGATTCGCGTAACTCGCGTAAGGTCCGTACGGGTGTCGTTACCTCCGTCTCCGGTGCCAAGACCATTGTTGTCACCATCACCGAGCGCAAGCGTCACCCCAAGTACGGCAAGATGATGACCAGCTCCAAGAAGCTGCACGCTCACGACGAGGAGTGCACGGCTGGCGTGGGCGATACCGTCCGCGTTATGGAGACCCGTCCTATGTCCAAGATGAAGCGTTGGCGCCTCATCGAGGTCGTCGAGCGCGCTAAATAAGCAGTCGCTCTTACGACTTGTACGTTTCCGAAGATGTGCGTATGCCTGGCTTGCATACCACGGGCCGTATAAAGGCTGCGCACCTCTCTTCGGTTCTTAGTTCGGAGGAACATCTACCATGATTCAGATGCAAACCATGCTGAACGTCGCCGACAACTCCGGCGCTCGCAAGATTCGCTGCATCAAGGTGCTTGGCGGTTCCAAGCGTCGTTATGCAGGCATCGGCGATGTGTTCATCGGTGCTGTCCAGGAGGCTACCCCTGGCGCCAACGTCAAGAAGAAGGACGTTGTCCGTTGCGTCGTCGTTCGCACCGTTAAGGAGATCCGCCGCAAGGATGGCTCCTACATTCGCTTTGATGAGAACGCCTGCGTTGTCATCAACAACGATGGTTCGCCCGTCGGCACCCGTATCTTCGGGCCCGTCGCTCGCGAGCTTCGTGACAAGAAGTACATGAAGATCGTCTCGCTCGCTCCCGAGACCCTGTAGTTAGGGGAGATATATGTATATCAAGAAGGGCGATAAGGTCCAGGTTCTCTCTGGTAAGGATCGCGGCAAGCAGGGCGTTGTCCTGCGTGCTCTCCCCGCCGAGAACAAGGTCGTTGTCGAGGGCGTTTCGGTCGTCAAGAAGGCCGTCAAGCCCAACGCTGCCAACCAGCAGGGCGGCATTGTTTCGCAGGAGGCTCCCATCGACGCCTCCAACGTCAATCTCGTCTGCCCCGAGTGCGGTAAGGTTACCCGCGTCGGTCACGAGAAGGACGGCAAGAACAAGCTGCGCGTCTGCAAGAAGTGCGGCCACAAGTTCTAAGCTGCCCGCAACATCAAGTTGCTAGCAAAGGCCCGGATGCCACGGCCCCCGGGCCTTTTTCTATCCCCACTCGATGGCTTCGGTTCTGCCGTCCCGTCATTCCGGTTGCATCCAGTTTTCGGTGCCGTCTCGAATCGAGTGCCGCCAGGTGACACCCTGTCGCGTTTCGTCGGCTTCGGGGACAAAAGTCGGGACAACTCCAAAAACTATTTTCGAACTCAGGGCTTTGAGTTTTTGTTTTTGTCCCAAAGGGCGCGGCGGGATGCCTTTGGAGGCTCGATAGCGCCGAAAACGCCCGTTTTGAAACTTAAATGCCTTTTCGCGTGCAAGCCGCCAGCTGCAATAGGAAGTGAATCAACGCAGGCGGCTTTCAAGCAGTTTGCAAAACTGCAGGTCGCAGGTCTTCATTGCCAGTAGGAGAAATGAGTAGTCTCAGGTGGCTTGCCCATGAGTTGTCGAACGGGATTTGAGATTACGCTGACGTCCGGAAACGCTTCGAGCACGGCGTTACGTTTTTGGGGTTTGGGCGTAGCCCCTGCACCCGCGAGCGCGGGCCTTAAGCCCGCCGAGAGGGTGACGCGTCGAAAACGAAGGGGAAAGAGAGAAGGGGCCGTCCCTATCATTCAGGTTGCGACCGAAGAAGACAAGGAGACCCCCTGAGCCTGAATGATGCCCCACAGACCGCGTCCGACCGAGCTCAAGCCGAGCTTTTCCTGACGTCCGCCTTCGCGGAGATGATGGCTGGATTGGCTATGGATTGGCAACACTTATTTGGACGATTCCGGGAGGGACGGCCCCGCCTCCCTGAACTCGACCGGCGACATGTAGCCCAGCGTCGAGTGGATCCTGAAGTTGTTGTACCAGTGCACGTAATCCAAGAGCTTGGCTCGGAGCTCGCGCGTCCCTCCTCGGTCCTTCGGAGTGGCCGACGATCTCCCCGTTGCAGAGGTCGACGAGCAGGCAGACGTAGTTCCAGGACGCCCCGACGCGCACGCAGGCCAAGTCGCTGCATATATGGGTGCACGGCGCCCTGCCGCCGAAGCCGCGCGCGACGACGTTCGACACGTCGGCCTCGTTGACCGCCCCGGGGTGCACCTTGAACCTCTTCCTGCCGTATGCGCCGGCCAGGCCGTTCTCCCTCATGATGCGGCAGACGCGGCGCCGGCTGATGGTAACGCCCGACCTCCCGGG
>CAJJYO010000246.1 GCA_905197385.1 uncultured Collinsella sp. | reverse complement strand
CCGCCGTATCATTCCGCTCATTCGCGACATCCGCGCGATTCCGCAGATCGAGGACATCTCGCTCACCACAAACGGCGCCCTGCTGCCCAAGCTGGCGCCGCAGCTCAAAGATGCCGGGCTTAACCGCGTCAACATCTCGCTCGACACGCTCGACCCTACGCTCTTTGGAAAGATCACGCGCCTGGGTCGACTCGAGCAGACCATGGCTGGCATCGATGCGGCGCTGGCCTGGGGCTTTGAGCCCGTTAAGGTCAACTGCGTTGTGGTGCGCCGGCTCAACCAGGATGTGGCGGCCCTTGCGCGGCTCACGCTCGATCGCCCCATCCACCTGCGCTTTATCGAATATATGCCCATCGGCGACGAGCACACGAGCTCGCATTGCGCTGTGGACCCGCATGCGCCCGCACTCAATCCCGAGCTGTGGGACGCGAGCGATACCGTGCCGAGCGACGAGTTGCGGGCGCGCATCAATGCCGGGGCCACCGCGGCGGGACTGGGCGAGCTCGAGCTGCTCGACATCAACGACGCTCCTGCCGGCGCGGGCCCCGCGCGCTATTGGCACTTTCCGGGCGCGGTGGGAACGGTTGGCTTCATTAGCGCCATGTCCAACCATTTTTGTGCGAATTGCAACCGCCTGCGCCTGACGGCAGACGGCAACGTGCGTCCGTGCCTGTTCAGCGATGCCGAGTATTCGGTGCGTGAGGCGCTGCGCCGTGGTGATGATATGCAGGTACTTTCGATTTGGCGCGATGCCGTGGCCCACAAACCGCAGGAACACGCGATAATTGAGGGCACGCAACGATTTATGTCCCAAATCGGAGGATGATCATATGGCCAAGAGCAGGTACGCCGATGCCACCAAGGCCGCTCGCAGGGCCGCGATGTCTGCCCACAAAGTCACGGCTGCGGCGAATGCTGGTAACGCCGACGCGTCCGCGCAGCCGTCTGCCAGCGCTGCCACCGAGCCCGCCCGCGACGCCCGTCGTGACGAGTTGACGCACGTGGACGCCAAGGGCGAGGTACGCATGGTTGACGTGTCCGACAAGGCCGAGACCCATCGCATTGCCATCGCCGAGGGTACCATCCTCATGCATCCCGAGACGCAGGCCATGGTGCTGCAGGACCGCGCCAAAAAGGGCGACGTGCTTGCCTGCGCGCGCGTGGCGGGCATCATGGCCATCAAACGCACGAGCGACATCATCCCCATGTGCCATCCGCTGCTCATTACCAAGAGCAAGTGCGACATTGCGCCCATCGCTGCGGCGGGGACGCCGGCCGAGGACGTGCCCGAGGGCTGGGCGCCGGCGCGCGCGGACGGGCAGGTTGGCTTTCACGTACTGGTTACGGCCGGCGTGACGGGCAAGACGGGTATCGAGATGGAGGCCCTGACCGGCGCGAGTGCCGCGTGTCTGACCATCTACGACATGTGCAAGGCCGTCGATCGCGGCATGGAGATCGTCGACGTGCGCCTGCTGCACAAGGAGGGCGGCCGCTCGGGCATGTGGGATCGTGCCGAGCGTCAGGCCGCTGCTGTTGAGGCCGTGGCCGCTGACGGTGCCACACTCACAAGCGCGCCCGTCGCCGTCGCGCCCGTAGCTCCTACTCCGGCTGTCCCCGCGATCGCGTTTATCGGCTACCAAAACTCGGGCAAGACCACGCTCGTCGAGAAGGTCATTGCCGAGCTCACCCGCCGCGGCCTGCGCGTGGGTTCGCTCAAGCATCACGGGCACCACGGCTTTGATATCGATGTGCCCGCTAAGGACACCTGGCGTCATCACCAGGCCGGATCCAAGCACGTGGGCCTCATCTGCGCCACGCGCTGGGCGGAGTACGCCGACACGCGTGAGGAGGACGAGATGCCCGCGCGCGAGCTGCTGTCGCGTTACAACGATGTCGACGTGGTGATCATCGAGGGCTACAAGACCGAGGGCTTCGACAACATCGTCGTCGCGCGCTCCGGTGTCGACCGTCTGCGCGGCAAGAGCTCGCTCGACCTGGTCGACGGTCACACGCTGGCCCTTGCCTGCAACGAAGCCCTGGCGCGTCAGGCCTTCGACGCCGGCTTTGCGACCCGAGCCATCAACATCAACGACGCCCGAGCCATCTGCGATCTCATCCAAGACCACCTTCAGGCTTGACGCTGCGCCGGCCCCAAGCACCCCATCTCGCCCCTCAAGCCGTCGCTCGCGTACCAAAGTACGCGTCGCTCCTCTTTCGGGGCGACCTGGGGCACTTGGAACCGGCTCGCTGCGCTGCCATGGCAGGTTTTATCTGGGCAAACGTCACTTCCACCACAAGGGGGGCGGGCACCTTTGTGGTGGATTTTGCTTTGCAGTAAAAACCATCACAACATTCAGCGAAAATCGCGATTTTGCCGAAAAACGTCGAATGTTGTGATGGTTTGCGCCCCGGGCCAGGCCATCCTGCGAGTCCGGCCACCCACAAAGGGGCC
>CAJJYO010000245.1 GCA_905197385.1 uncultured Collinsella sp. | reverse complement strand
GAGGAAGTGGCGCTCGATCTTGGCATAGAGCGAGAACTCGACCATCTTGGGGTCGGTGAAGCCGGTCACGTCGTTGACGATCGAGGCGCCGCAGCGCACGGCCGCCTTGGCAACCGCCACATGACGCGTGTCGATCGAGACGATGGCGCCCTCCTTGGCCAGCGCGCGCACCACGGGCAGCACGCGGCGCGCTTCCTCATCGGGATTGACCGGGGTAAAGCCGGGGCGCGTGGACTCGCCGCCCACGTCGATGATGTCGGCGCCGGCGTCGAGCATCGCCAGGCCATACTCGATCGCGGCGTCCGGGTCGAAGTGCTCCCCGCCGTCGCTAAACGAATCGGGCGTCACGTTGAGGACGCCCATGATGCGCGGACGGTCAAAGCTGAGCTCGTACTTTCCGCACCGCCATGTCTTGCTGTCGTTCGCCATGAACATCCTCCTAAAATGCCCACGCCGCCGAGTCTGGGGAGCTGGCGGCGGGGTCGCTTTGCACTCAGTCTTTCTATTGTATCCGCGCGCGCGGGCTAGAACGCAAACGCGGCCGCGATGTCGCAAGAAATCAGCAGGTCGGCATTTGCATCCTGATCGGTAGGAGCAAGATTGCAAATAGCCAGCGTATCGCCGGTAAAGTATCGCGTAAGGCCTGCCGCCGGATACACCACGAGCGAGGTCCCGCCCACAATGAGGGCATCGGCCGCGGCGATGGCGGCAACGGCACCGGTCAACACATGCTCGTCGAGCGGCTCTTCGTAGAGCACTACATCGGGCTTGATGCGGCCACCGCACGCGGGGCACGCAGGCACGCCCGCGGCATCCTCGTGCTCGCGCGAGCAAATCCACTCGGCGCTATAGACCGCGCCGCACGACTGGCAAATGTTGCGATGGACCGATCCGTGCAGCTCAAACACTCGCTGTGAGCCGGCCATCTGATGCAGGCCGTCGATATTTTGCGTCACCACGGCATCAAGCTTACCGGCGCGCTCCAGCTCGGCCAGCTTGGTGTGGCAGCGGTTGGGTTTAGCGTTAAGCGCGATCATCTTGGTGCGGTAAAAGTCGAAGAACTCCGCCGGATGCGCCTCGTAAAAGCTATGCGACAGCATGGTCTCGGGCGGATAGGCAAACTGCTGGTGATACAGGCCGTCCACGCTGCGGAAATCGGGAATGCCACTTGCCGTAGAAACACCAGCGCCGCCAAAGAAGACCACGCGCTTGTGGGTGTCAAACAGATCCGCCAGCGCGGCGGAGGCCTGCCTGGGGTCCGATATTGCCTGCGTCATATGAGTCCTCCGTCCGTGTCTCCGGGACGGCGGCGTTCGCACTATCACTCGCGGACTCCGCCCCGCTCTTGTTGCGTTAATCTTAAGCCTGCCAACCCCGTCGAAAGGACACCATGCCTCAGACTTACACTTTCGCCTCGTGGAACGTCAACGGCCTGCGCGCCGTGCTCAAAAAGGACCCGAGCTTTATCCAGATCGCGCAAGAACTCGACGTCGATATCCTGGCGCTGCAAGAGACCAAGCTGCAGGAGGGCCAGGTCGATATCGACCTGGCCGGCTATCACCAAACCTGGAGCTACGCCGAGCGCAAGGGCTACTCGGGCACCGCGGTCTTTAGCCGCCAGGAACCGCTGCGCGTACTGCGCGCCGATGCGCTGCTGCCCTACGCCGGCGAGGGCGAGGCGGCCGAGCTCGTCGCCCAAGCCGCGACCGAGGGCCGCGTCTGCGCGCTGGAGTTCGACAAGTTCTGGTTTGTGGATGTCTACACTCCCAACGCGCAAAACGAACTCGCCCGCATCGACGTGCGCATGGCCTGGGACGATGCCTACCGCGGCTTTTTGAACGCGCTCGAGTGCGAGACCGGCAAACCCGTCGTAACTTGCGGCGACTTTAACGTGGCGCACGAGGAGATCGACCTTAAGAACCCCAAGTCCAACCGCGGCAACGCAGGCTTTTCGGACGAGGAGCGCGGCAAGTTTACCGAGCTGCTCAACGGCGGGTTTACCGATACCTGGCGCGCGGCAAACCCCGACGTCGAGGGCGTCTACAGCTGGTGGAGCTACCGCTTTAATGCCCGTAAGAACAACGCAGGCTGGCGCATCGATTACTTTCTGGTAAGCGATTCGATCGCCGCCAACGTTCGCGACACCGGTATCCGTGGCGATATCTTCGGCAGCGACCACTGCCCCGTCACCCTCACGCTAGAGCTCTAGCCCCAAACGATCCCTCGGGGACGAAGAAAACGGATCATTTTCACCTCGCGAGGGAATCCACGCGGCACAGCCGCCACGAAACACGCCCATCTACTACGTTTAAGCCACTACCCTCAACCACAGCGAACAACGAAAAAAGAAAACCGCAGGTAGAAAGCCTGTGGTTTTTTATAAAACGCGGTCATGGCCGGGGGTATCAAGCTAAACGTAGTAGATGGGCCAGTTTCGTGGGCGCGCCCCGTCAACT